>LZRQ01000028.1 GCA_002159155.1 Firmicutes bacterium ZCTH02-B6 | reverse complement strand
GCCGCGCCCGGACACACCCGTCGACGGCAGCGGCGCACCGCCCAACGGGCGAAAGGAGTCGGAGCATGCCGCGGGTTTTGGAAGGTCACTTGAACGCTGAAGGTTTGCGCTTCGCCATCGTAGTGTCCCGCTTCAACGACTTTATCACGAGCCAGCTGCTACAAGGGGCGCTGGAGGGTCTCCGGCGCCACGGCGCCCGGGACGAGCAGGTGACGGTCGCCTGGGTGCCAGGTGCGTTTGAGATTCCGCTGGTCGCGCAAAAACTGGCCAAGAGCGGCCATTTTGACGCCGTGATCGCCCTCGGTGCGGTCATCCGCGGCGCAACGCCCCACTTTGACTACGTGGCCGGGGCCGCTGCCAGCGGCATCAGCCAGGTCGCCCTGCAAACCGGCGTGCCGGTTATCTTTGGCGTCTTGACAACGGACACTATCGAGCAAGCGTTGGAGCGAGCCGGCACCAAGGCGGGTAACAAAGGATGGGACGCAGCCGTCTCCGCCGTCGAGATGGCCAACCTCATGTCCAAGGTCGACAAGGAGCTCGGCTAGCACCCGCTCATTGACGGGCAGGATCGGGTGCTGCCGCCCAAGCGGCGGTGAGGGCATCCCTGATACCTGGGGATTCGAGCAAGGTTTCGTGGGAAAAAATGACCACCGCATCGGTCCCGGCGGCGCGAGCGGCCTCCAGCTGCCCCGCTAGGAGGTGTGGCGTATCGGCCAACAGGTGGGCGCCGATCCCCGCGTAGACCGCAACGCCAGCCTCCTGCGCCAGGGTGACGGCCTCCTGGAGCTGTCGGGCAACCCGTCCGGTGTCCTGGCTGTAGGCCATCGGCACCACCGCGTCCACGAGGCCTTGCTGGACCCAGGCGGGCCAATCTTGCAGGCGATTTTCCACGGCGTCGGTGATGTCCGCGTGGACAGCCACCGTAAAGCGTACGCCCGGACGCCGCGCCTGAATCCCATCGCGGACACGGGCCACCAGGCCCGTTACCTGCGCCCGTCGCCAACCGTCCCAGAGGGCCAGCTGCTGTCGGTACGCCTCCATGCCGTGGCGGTTGATATAGGCGGTCGCGTCCCTCTCCAAGGCCGCTGGGTCAAACCCATGCTCGGCCATGAAGCGCTCGACGCTCTCCGGGTGATAGCCAAAGCGCCGCGACGGATAGCGAGCATAATCCAGATGAACGCCGGTCACGGCGTAGCGCTCGACGACTTCCATCACGGACTGAAAGACGAAGTCCTGTACAGCGAGGACACCCGGGTCAAGCATGCGTGCGGGAACGTGGACGAGGGCTTCCTCCAGGCTGTAATCCCACAGCGACCGGCCATCCCTGTCAAAAGTCACCCACTCGGGATGGCGGCGAAGGACATGCTGCTCATTGACCGGCAGTTCGGCCAGCATGCCGGCGGTGTAGGCGTTAATCCACGCGTGCACCTCTAGCCCGGCGCGCTCTGCCCGGTCCAAGAGGTAGGCCAACGGATCGAAGTCGGGCTCGACACCGTGCGCCATAGGCAGGAGGGTGGAGCGGTAATAGGCCTCGCTGCGTCCATTGACCTGGGCAAAAAGTGCGGTGGCACCCGCCGCCCGCGCCGCTTCGACCACGCGGTCGATGCTCTCACGGCTACCCAACGCGTGCCGCACTACCCACACGCCCCGGAGCTCCCGCGCGGTGGTGGAGGGACCAGCAACTAAGGTGCGTTCCATCGCCCCCTGGCGCATGCCCAGGAGAAACCCGGCGGCCAGCGACAAGAGCGCAACAGCCAAAAGGAACCCTTTGCGACGGCGCAACCGGAGCGCCCCCTCTTTTGCCGCCTGGTAGCCGGACACGTGTCCGTTCACGGCACCAGCGTAGCGGTGGCGTACGCCACCGCACCGTCGCCTGCTCCCACAAAGCCCAACCCTTCGTTGGTGGTCGCCTTGATGTTGACCCGGTCGGGCCCCACCCCAAGGACACCGGCGAGGCGCTCTCGCATCAGCGGAACGTACGGCGCGATCTTGGGCCTCTCCAAGACGACGGTGGCGTCCACGTTGCCGACCCGCCAGCCGGCGGCGCGCACACGTTGGACTACCTCCTCCAGCAAGCGCAAGCTGGATGCCCCGGAAAACGCGGGGTCGGTGTCCGGGAAATGGCGGCCAATGTCGCCGAGAGCAGCGGCGCCGAGCAAGGCGTCCATGATGGCGTGCAACAGCACGTCGGCATCCGAATGCCCAGCCAAACCTTTTTCGAACGGGATCTCCACCCCGCCGAGCACCAGTGGCCGTCCTGGGGCAAAACGATGCACATCGTAACCGATCCCGACCCGCACGGGAAACCCCTCCGCAGATGCCGCCGCCGGATCCGGACCCACCTGTGCGGCCGGCGCCGCTCCCCCGCTAGGCGCTCCCGG
Organism: Firmicutes bacterium ZCTH02-B6; assembly: GCA_002159155.1. Classification (GTDB taxonomy): domain Bacteria; phylum Bacillota; class Limnochordia; order Limnochordales; family ZCTH02-B6; genus ZCTH02-B6. Next base: position 26,126 of record LZRQ01000028.1, on the reverse strand, counting down.
CTGCTGCTGAACGAAGGGCTCGCCTGAGCCCCGCGCGCCCGGGAAGGGCCCCCGTAGCCGGGCCGCCAAGAGGGTCTCCGCCAACAGGAGGTCTTCGGCGGTGGTAATCTTGATGTTATCGTAGGCTCCGTCCACAATCGCAACGGGATGACCCAGGCGCTCGACCAAGGCGGCGTCGTCTGTGGCTTGCCACCCTGCCGCCCGGGCCTGGTTGTGGGCTGCAATCAGCAGTTCCCGATGAAAGGCTTGGGGAGTCTGTACTAAGCGCAGGCTGGCGCGCTCCGGGGTTGCCTGCACCCAACCGTCCCGTACCTGCTTGACGGTGTCCTTGACGGGCACGGCAGCCGTGGCGGCACCATGCCGGGCTGCGGCGGACACCACCGCGTCCAGCAGGGCGGGCTGTACCAGCGGACGGACCCCATCGTGCACCGCGACCAGGGACACGTCGTCTCCTACAGCCGCCAACCCCCGGCTGACGGACTCTTGGCGTTCGGAGCCGCCAGCGACAACGTACACGGGCTTGTCCCCTGTCGCTTGCGCCACCCAGCGCCGGCATACGTCCACGTCGTCGGGAGCAACGACCAGAACGAGCCGGGATACACAACGTGCCGCGGCGCACGCCTCCAACGTCCACCGGACAATGGGCTTGCCCAGCAGGGGCAAGTACTGCTTTGGCCTGCCCCCCTGTCCCATGCGTTGCCCCTGTCCGGCCGCCGGGATGATCACCGCGGCCTTTTGCATGAAATCCTCCTGGCGAGTCACCTGTTGTTGATTCGAGTCCGGGGCGGCAATACCTGCCTGCCGTGGGGTTCAAAGTGCCCTTTCAACGGGTTTCGGCTTCGCGAAGATCATGCGCCCGGCAGCCGTTTGCAGCACGCTGGTCACCAGCACGTCCACGGACTCGCCGATGTAACGCCGGCCGCCGTCCACCACAATCATCGTGCCGTCGTCCAGGTACCCGACACCTTGTCCTTGCTCCTTGCCGTCCTTGATGACGTGCACCACCATCTCCTCGCCAGGCAATACTACCGGTTTGAGGGCGTTGGCCAGCTCGTTAATGTTAAGCACCTCAACGCCCTGCAGCTCGGCGACCTTGTTGAGGTTAAAGTCATTGGTCAGCACCTTGGCGTCCAGCCGCCGCGCCAGGCGCACCAACTTGGCGTCCACGTCGGAGATGTCATCGAAGTCTCGATCAAGGATTTCGACCGCGACCCTGGATTCTTTCTGCATCCGATTGAGAATGTCCAACCCCCGCCGGCCGCGGTTGCGCTTGAGAACGTCGGACGAGTCCGCGATATGCTGAAGCTCTTGCAGGACAAAGCTTGGAATGACCAGTGTTCCTTCGAGGAAACCAGTGCGGGCTATGTCTGCGATGCGACCGTCGATAATGACGCTGGTATCGAGGATTTTGTATTGTCCGGACGTGGTCGAGCGTCTGGAGGAAGTCCCGGCGGGCAAACGGAGCCACACCACCAGGTCGTCCCGCTTGCGCAGCGCCACAACCGCGCCGAGATACGCGCCGCTGGCGGCGACAAGCACCGCACCGTACGCGCCAACAAAGGGCAACTCTTCAGGCAGCGTCGCGGTGGCGAGAACGGCGAGCCCCAATCCAGCCGCCGCCCCAAGGGACCCCGCTACGAGGTCCGCCAGCGGCGTACGCTGAACCAGTGCGCCGAACGCCTCCAGCCCCCGCCGCACCCTCTCGCCTGCCCACCACCCCGCGCCCCATCCAAGGAGGGCTCCGGCCGCCAGACCGACCCACGGCCATACGTTGGAAGCGGGCGCGAAGCTGGACAGCGTCGCGGCCACAACGTCGAAGGAAGCCAACCGGTACCCGCCTGCCGCACCCAGGAGGAACAATGAGAACCGAACAAAACGGACAAGCACGCTCTTGCGGGCCTCCTCCCTTTTTCGGTTGTCAGATCGTCCCTTCGCTGCTAGTATTGGCGCCGGTCGCCATCGCTATCCAGCAGCGACGGGCCTGCAGCCATCCTCCACCTCCCTGCCATCCGATGCCTTTTGCGACATGGCCGACGGCGGTGGCGTCCAGGGTCCCAGCTCAAAAAGAACTCGCCTCAACCCGCCTAGCCCAACCTAGCTCAGCAGCTCACTGACCTGCTGTTCCACCTGCTCTTCCGGAAGGTCCTGCGCGAGCACCAGCTCGCTAATCAAGATTTGCCGGGCATTCTCCAGCATCTTACGTTCGCCCGTGGACAAGCCTTTGTCCCGCTCGCGCACCGTGAGGTTGCGAACCACCTCGGCGACCTCGAAGATGTCGCCGCTTTTGATCTTTTCCATGTTGGCGCGGTAGCGCCGGTTCCAGTTCTGCGCCATGGACGTCGTTTCGCCCTGGAGCACTTGAAACACCTTGCGGACGTCGTCTTTGCCGATGACCTCCCGCAGCCCCAGTTCCTCGACGCTACTCATGGGGATCATGACCCGCAAGTCGCCGATGGGCATGCGCATGACGTAGTAACGCTCCGAACGGCCCAGGACCTCCTTTTCCTCGATGGCCTCGATGATCCCGGCGCCGTGCATCGGATAGACGACCTTGTCGCCCACCTTGAATTCCTTGCGCGTCTTCAAACCCCATCATCCTTGGCGTCAAGCTAGCTTGTGAAAATTGTACCATCAACAACCAAAAATGTCAATGTGAGCACCTTGAAGGTCCCCGGTCCCACCGGGACTCCGCCTTGACAGCCCGCTCGCTCAATTCTTATAATAGGGGTGATTTTAGCCCCTTTCCGGCTGCAGCGGGATTACCCAGAGCGGCGAGGAGCGTGACCGTGCGTGACCCCTGAGGCCCAGCAGTCCCATCCGGTGCCAGCCGCCACCGAGCAGGACCATGCGGCCCCCTCCTCCGCGGCCGGGACCAACTTGGCGGCCGAGTTTCAGGCTGCTGTTTCGCAATACCTGATTCGCCACCGCAGCATCCTTGACATCTTGGCCAAGCTGCAGGAAACCTCCGCACGAGTGCAGCGGGCGGTTTCGCGGGCGGTCACTGAGTGCGGCTGCCTGGAGGTGCACGCTCAGCGCCAGCAGATCCCGCAGGGCATTTCTTATTGGGAAATGCGGGCCCACGTGAGCACGCACCTTAGCGGCTCCCTCTGTGAGCAGTGCCGCGAGGTGCTCGAGATGGAGCTTGGCCATAACCTGTTTTACCTCACCGCCCTGTGCGAGGCGCTCAACCTGCAGAGCGACGACATCCTCCGCCAGGAGATGAAGCGGGTCACGACCCTCGGCGTGTTCAACCTCACGTGACGAAACTCAGCCGGCCGATGGCTTGACATTCCTCACAGGTTCCGTCCAGGCATCCTCAAAGGTGCCTGTCCAGCAGCGCCTGTTCGCGTAGGCGTCGCAGGCTTTCCTTGATGGCCCGGGCGCGTACTTCGCCGATGCCCTCCACGCTGTCCAGCTCCTCCAAGGACGCTTGAGCGATGCCGCTCAAGTTTTGAAAGCGCTGCACCAAGTTTTCAATAACGGGCATAGGCAAGCGCGGTACCTTTGTCAGCACGCGGAACGCCCTTGGAGTAACCGGCGCGTCAAGGTTGTTCATGTTGGCGCCATACCCGAGGCGCCGGGCGATCAACGACAGATCCAGCAGATCCTCCGAGCTCCACTCGTTAAACGACTCCCACACGGCCGTCGCCGGTTCGCCGCTGGTGGGCTGGTAGTAATCGCGCACGATAAGGAGCCCCTCGTTCTCGATGTCGCTCACCAGCTCATCCAGCTGCATGCGCACGAGGCGCCCCTCGCTGCCAAGCTCGGCGATGTAGCGCTCGATCTCCTTGCGGATGCGGTTGACCATCTGCGCCCGTTGGATGCAAGAGGTCACGTCGTACAAGGTGACCAATTCCTCAAATTCCAGCGCCGTCAAGTTGGTCAGCGCCTGTTGGTAAACAGCCTTGTATTTCTCCAAGGTGCTCAAGGCTTGATTGGCCTTGGCCAGGATCACGCTGATGTCCCGCAGCGTGTACTTGGAGTTGCCCTTGTAGAGGCTGATGACGTTGCGGCGCTGGGAGATGGAGATGACCAGCTGTCCGGTCTGTTTGGCGACCCGCTCGGCCGTGCGGTGACGGGCACCCGACTCCTGGCTCGGGATCATCGGGTCGGGAGTCAAATGGGTGTTGGCGTAGAGGATACGGCGCCCATCGCTGCTCATGATGATGGCGCCATCCATTTTCGCCAGTTCGTACAGGGCCGCCGGAAACATTTCCACGTCGATCTTGAACCCGCCGTTTACCAGATCCAGCACGGCCTGGGTATCGCCAACCACGATGAGCGCCCCGGTCCGGGCCCGCAAGATCATCTCGAGGGCGTCGTATATGGCCGTGCCCGGCGCCACCATGCGCAGTGCCTTCAGGATTTCCTCATCAATCGGCAAGTCGTCCCGCATGCCTTCACCGCCTCTCGCCCGCGCCTAGCGGGAATGCGTCAACGGTTAAGAGCGCCTCGATCACCGTCGCAACACCGGCACACTCGAATCCCGGTGGGACCGGTCGCCCGGTGTGGTTGGCCTTTGGCATCACGCAACGGCGGAACCCCAGCTTTGCCGCCTCCTGGATGCGCCGCTCAGCATGGCGTGTGGCCCGCACTTCCCCGGTCAGCCCCACCTCGCCAAAGACCACCGTTCCCGGGTCAATCGGACGGTCCAAGTGAGCGGAAGCCACAGCCAACGCCACCGCCAAATCCACCGCCGGCTCATCCGCCCGCACGCCGCCGGCCGCGTTGACGTACACGTCCGCCGCGTGCAGGGGCAGACCGCAACGCCTCTCCAAGACTGCGAGCACAATGGCAGCCCTTTGGTAATCAACGCCCGCCACCTGCCGGCGGGGGGTACCACCGAAAGGTGCAGGCCCGACCAGCGCCTGCACCTCCACGAGCAGCGGCCGGGTACCTTCCATGAGCGCCGCCACCACGGTGCCCGGCTGCCCGGCCACCCGTTCCTGGAGAAACAGTTCCGACGGGTTGGGAACCTCCCGCAAGCCCGTGTCGACCATCTCAAACAGGCCAACTTCGTGTGTGGAGCCAAACCGGTTTTTAGCTGCCCGCAGCGTGCGAAACTGGGTGTGCCGCTCGCCTTCCAGGTAGAGCACTGCGTCCACCGCGTGCTCGAGCACTTTCGGTCCCGCTAGAAACCCCTGCTTGTTGACGTGCCCGACCAGCAACACGGGGATGCCCGTCTCCCGGGCAAGGCGTGCCAAGCGGGCCGCAGACTCCCGCACCTGGACAAGGCTGCCTGGCGGGCCGTCGACGTCGCTGGCCGCCACCGTCTGGATCGAATCCACCACTAGCCACCGGGGCCGCTCGGCTTCGGCCGTAGCCACGATCACATCCACATCAGACTCAGCCAGCACGTGGAGAAGCTCCGCGCGCACCCCTAGACGCGCGGCACGCATGGCTACCTGGTGCACCGACTCCTCCGCGCACACATACAGTACGCTTCCATGCAGTTGCGCAAAGCTGTGGCTGGCCTGCAGAAGCAAGGTCGACTTGCCGATCCCGGGCTCGCCGCCCATCAATACGACGGACCCGGGCACCACACCGCCGCCCAGCACCCGGTCCAGCTCGGCGATACCTGTGCTGCTGCGGCGCTCCAGGGAGGGATCCACGTCGCTCAGCCGCCGGATGGCCGCCCGCGCCGCCGGCAACGGGGTCGACGGCGCAGCCTCCTGGGGAACAAGGCTGTTCCACGCCTGGCACGACGGGCAGCGGCCCAGCCACCGGGGGGATTCATACCCACACTGCTGGCAGGCAAATCTCATCCGGGCCGCCCTGGTCGCCATACTGCCCTCCCGTCCGCGCAGGGGATGCCAGGAAAGCGGCCTCCCGTGCGATTCGGATTCTATTATAGCATTCGGAAGCCCACGCCCACAACCTAAGCCCCTGCTACCTCTGCCCCCGTCCCCGCCGGGACGCGAAAAACCGCCCGCCACCCGTTATTGGGTGGCGGGCGGATCCCGCCGTCGACCTACTCCGCAGGCGAAGCACACCGTCGGGAAAGACAGCCGCCGGGCTATTTGACCTCGGCCAACTGCTTCTTTTCGAAGACGATCTGCCCGTCGGCGTTCGCGTCCACGAGGATGGTGTCTCCTTCGTGGAACCGCCCCCGCAACATCTCCTCGGACAGAGGATTTTCCACGAGCCGCTGGATCGCCCGCCGCAGCGGCCGCGCCCCGTACTGCGGATCGTAGCCCTGCTCCGCCAGCACATCCTTGGCCCGTTCGGTGAACTCCACCTCGACGCCCCGCTCCTTGAGCTCCTTGACGAGCGTCTGGAGCATGATGTCCACGATCTGCCGCAAGTGTTCCTTGGTCAAGGCGTGGAACACGATGACCTCGTCGATCCGGTTGAGGAACTCCGGCCGGAACGTCTTGCGCAGCTCGTCCGTAACCTTCTTCTTCATGTCTTGGTACGACTGCTGGCCGTCCTCCACCGTGCGGAAGCCGATGCTGCCCTGGCGCTGTATCTCGTGGGCACCGACGTTGGAGGTCATGATGATGACCGTGTTGCGGAAGTCCACCGTCCGGCCCTTGGCGTCGGTCAGACGCCCGTTTTCAAGCACCTGCAGGAGGACATTGAACACCTCCGGGTGCGCTTTCTCGATCTCGTCAAACAGGACGACGGTGTACGGCCGGCGCCGCACCTTCTCGGTGAGCTGCCCGCCTTCTTCATAGCCGACATACCCGGGCGGCGAGCCGACCAGGCGGGACACCGTATGGCGCTCCATGTACTCGGACATGTCCAGCACCACCATGGCGTCCTCGTCGCCAAACAGCGCTTCCGCCAATGCCCGGGCCAGCTCGGACTTACCGACGCCGGTAGGACCAAGAAAGATGAAGGAGCCAATCGGCCGCTTCGGGTCCTTGAGTCCGGCCCGCGCCCGGCGGATGGCCCGGGACACGGCGGCGATGGCCTCGTCCTGGCCAACGACCCGCTTGTGAAGCTCCGCTTCCAGATGTAGCAGCCGCTCCGTCTCCTCCTGTGCCAGCTTGGTGACGGGGATGCCGGTCCAGCTGGAGACGATCTGGGCGATATCCTCCGCGGTCACCGTCCCCTCAGTACGGCTGCGGCTGTTTTTCCAATCGAGTCGCTGCCGCTCCAGTTCCTCGCGCATGCGCTGTTCGAGATCCCGCAGGCGTGCGGCCTTCTCGAACTCCTCGTTCTTGATAGCCGCCTCCTTCTCCACTCGGGTCTCCTCGATTTTGGCCTCCAGCTCTTTGAGCTCAGGGGGCGCCACCAGAGCCTGCAAGCGAACCTTGGATGCCGCCTCGTCAATCAAGTCGATGGCCTTGTCGGGCAAGAACCGGTCCGTCACGTACCGGTCAGACAAGCGGGCGGCCGCCTCCAGGGCTTCGTCCGTGATCTTTACCCGGTGGTGGGCCTCGTAACGGTCCCGCAAGCCCTCGAGGATCTGGATCGTTTCCTCCACCGACGGCTCATCCACCATGACCGGCTGGAAACGCCGCTCCAGGGCCGCGTCCTTCTCCACATGCTTGCGGTATTCATCCAGCGTCGTCGCGCCGATGCACTGAATCTCGCCCCGGGCCAGCGCGGGCTTGAGGATGTTGGACGCGTCGATGGCGCCCTCAGCAGCGCCGGCGCCGATGATGGTGTGCATCTCGTCGATGAAGAGAATGACGTCGCCCGACGCCCGGATCTCGTCCATAACTTTCTTGAGGCGTTCTTCAAACTCGCCGCGGAACTTGGATCCGGCCACCAAGGCCCCCAGGTCCAAGGTGACGACCCGCTTGTTGAGCAAAGTTTCCGGCACGTCTCCGGCCACGATCTTCTGGGCCAGTCCCTCGGCGATGGCCGTCTTGCCCACGCCAGGCTCGCCGATGAGCACCGGATTGTTTTTGGTGCGCCGCGAGAGCACCTGGATGACCCGCTGGATCTCCTTCTCGCGGCCGATGACGGGGTCCAGCTTGCCCTCCCGGGCCAAATCCGTCAAGTCTCGGCCAAACTGATCCAGCGTGGGCGTCTTGCGCGTGCGGGCCCCCTTAGAGGGTTGACCGGTGCTGCCACCCAAGAGCTCCACCACCTGCCGGCGGACCTTGTCCAAGTCAGCCCCGAGGTTTTTCAGTACCTGCGCTGCGACGCCTTCGCCTTCCCGGATGAGGCCAAGGAGGATATGTTCCGTCCCGATGTAGGTGTGGCCCAACTGGCGGGCTTCGTCAAAGGCCAGCTCCAGTACGCGCTTGGCCCGGGGCGTAAATCCGATTTGGCCTTGCGGCGGGCTTTCGCCTTTGCCGATGACCTTTTCTACCTCGGCCCGGACCTTGTCCAGGCTGATGCCCATGCTTTGCAGTGCTCGGGCGGCCACTCCTTCGCCTTCGGCGACCAAGCCCAACAAGATGTGCTCGGTGCCGACCACGTTATGGCCAAGCCGCCGGGCTTCCTCCTGCGAAAGCACGACTACCTTTTGGGCCCGCTCGGTAAACCGGCCAAACATGCCCCTCACCGTCCTTTTCCTACTATAGTTGTTCGCCCTTTCCAGCCACTATGCGCTCCCGCACCATCGTCGCCCGAAGCTCGTCCCGCTCCGCCGGCGATAGTTCCCTGCCGACGCGGTTTTGCAGGTGCGCTGGCCGGATCAGCACCAACAGCTCTTGCAAAATTTCCGGTTTCACACCGGGGATCAAGCCAAGGTCGATGCCGAGCCGGACGTCCGACAATAGCTGCATCGCCTCGTGGCTGGACAGCAGGCGCGCATGGGTCAAAATCCCATAAGCCCGCAGCACCCGGTCCTCAAGGCCGATCTGGTTGCGCTTGAGGATTGTCTGCCGGGCCTCCCGCTCTTGGTCGATCACTTGGCGAGTGACGTTGATGAGATGGTGGACGATCTCGCTTTCGGAGTGCCCCAACGTCACCTGGTTGGAAAACTGAAAAATGTTGCCGACCGCTTCGGTTCCCTCGCCGTAGAGGCCACGAACCGTGAGGCCAAACTTGCCGACCGCCGTAACGATCCGGCTGATCTGCTCGGTCATGACCAGGGCCGGCAGATGAACCATGAGGCTGGCCCGCAGCCCCGTCCCGACGTTGGTCGGGCAGGCGGTAAGATACCCCCGGGTTTCGGAGAACGCGTAGGGGAGGTGTTCCTCCAGAGCCTCGTCCACCCGGTTTGCCACATCCAGCGCCAACGGCAGCTGCTGGCCAGGCATCAGCACCTGGATGCGGACGTGGTCTTCCTCGTTGATCATGACACTCACGGCTTCGTCGTCCCGGACGAGGACCGCCTTGTGCTTGACGCCCTTAGCATGCTGCGGACTGACCAGGTGGCGCTCAACGAGGATCTGCCGTTCCAGGGGCGTCAGGCTGCTCATGGTGACCAGCTGCATACGGCTCAAGGACGGGGAGCTTTCCACGGCCTGCCGGCACAACTCCAGCACATGTGCGAGTTGCTCGTCGCTGGCCACCGCGGGGAACGGAACGCCGCTCACGTTGCGGGCAAGACGAATCCGGCTGCCCAAGACCACGTCGCGGTCTGGACCGCTGCCCTTCATCCACTCGCTGAACGGCCGGTTGATGATGTCTCGCAGCGACATCGCTCGTTCCCCCCTCAGCCGCCAGCGCCATGCGACTTAGGCGGCGCCTGTTCCAGCGCCCGCAGCCGGTCCCGGAGCTCCGCCGCCCGCTCGTACTCCTCTTTCGCGACGGCCTCGTGCAACTCCTGCCGCAGGCGCTCGATCTCCCGGCGGCGGCGCAGGGCGGTGCCCGCCCGCGCGGGTACCTTGCCGGCGTGATGGGTCCCGCCCTGGATGCGGCGCAGCACCGGCTCGAGCTGCTGGTCAAAGGTCTCCCAGCACTGGCTGCATCCCAGATGCCCCAACCGTTTGAAATCGGCGAAGGTCAGACCGCAGTTGGGACAGCGCATCCTGGTCCGGACCGGCGCCGGGCTCACGCCCGCCCCAGCTTCAAGGTCCAGCAAGCCCCCAAGGAGCTTGTTGACGCTAAACACCGGCTCCAGCCACGTCTCGCCCTCTTTACGGGCGCACGCCTCGCAAAGATGCGATTCGCGCTTTTCGCCGTTGATGAACTGCGTCACATGGACCGTGGCTTCCGCCTGCCCGCAGTTGTCGCACAGCACTGCGGCCGCCTCCCCTCGACCTCATCCTATGCGGTCCCGCCCGCCGGGCGAGCTGGACAACATCACTAGCATGCCCTTGATCATGGCCGCCCGCAGCAGATCGCAGAGCGGCGGCTCAGCCCAGTCGGCCTCCTGGCGCACCGTCTGCCGCACGAGGGCGACCTCACCCCGGGTCAACAGACCAGCCTGCTCCAGCGAGCGCAAAAGCCCTTCGGCCTGGCCGGGGGTAAGCGAACGGCCGAGGCGCTGCCAGACGGCGTGTAGGCCCGTCGCCTCCGGACGCGGGTGGCGCGCCACAATCCGGATATACCCCCCGCCTCCACGGCGACTCTCCACAAAAAACCCGCGCTCGGGCGTGAACCGCGTCGCAAGGACGTAGGTCACCTGGGAAGGGACGCAGGCAAAGCGGTCGGCCACCTCCGCCCGCCGCACCTCGACGCAGCCGTCTTTGGAGTGCAGCAAGAGGTGCATCAGGTAGGCTTCGATGCGATCGGACAGGCTGCTCATGGTTGGCCCTTCTGCCGCCGCCCCTCCTCTTTTGACCTTCTTTGACCTTGCGGTTCGATTATACCATATACACCCATGGCCGCAAGGGGTGCGTGCGCCCATCGAGCGGAAAGAACCAATTGCAAGCGGCGCCGGGGATTGCGAACGTCCCTGGGCACGTGGGCCTAGCGCCCAGCCGCCAGCTCGTGTACGGCAGCGGCCAGGCGGTCCAGGTCGTCTTCCGTGTTGAAGGCGTGCACGGAGGCACGTACGGCTCTCGGCTTAGGGAGCCAACGACACACGATCCGGTGCCGTTCCCAGAGCGCATTCACCGCGGTCTCCGCGTCGACGCCATCGATGCGGAAAACGAGCAAGCCAGACCCGAGCGGCTCAGGGCCGGGGCTTAACACCTCGACCCCAGGGATCCCTGCCAGCGCCTCGCGCAAGCGAGCTACAAGGGACAAGATGCGGGCCCGCACCGCGACCGGGTCCAGCTCTTGCCACATGGCAGCGGCCTCGCCCAGGGCAGCGAACGACGGCACATGCTTTCCAGCCACCTCAAAGCGACGCGCGCCCGGATGGAAGCGGAACTCTTCGGCCGGCCGGTCCTCGTGCGTCACCGAAGCCCAGCCGATGAGGGTAACGGCGACCGCGTCGGTGGCGGTTTCGTCCACGTAGAGGAAGCCGGTGCCGTCTGGGCCCAGCAGCCACTTTTGCCCGGCGGCCGCGTAAAAGTGGCACCCGAGCGCCTTCACGTCCACAGGCAGCTGTCCCGGGCCCTGAGCGCCGTCCACCAGCAGCCATATACCCCGCTCGCGGGCGAGAGCCGCCACGTCTGCGACCGGCAATACGGCACCGGTGTTGTAGGCCACATGGCTCATGCAGATGAGGCGCGTGCGGTCCGACAGGCTCGCCCGCACGTCGTCCACCTGCAAGTGAGCCCGTTGTGCCGCGACCCGCCGCACGCGCACGCCCCGCTGGCGGGCCAGGTGGAACCAGGGCAAGAGCCCGGAAATATGCTCTAGGTCCGTCACCAGCACCTCATCCCCGGCAGCCAGCGGCAACCCGGCCGCCACGATGGCCAGGCCTTCACTGCAGTTGTGGGTGAGGGCGATCTCCTCGGTGCGGGCCCCAATCAACTTTGCCAGTGTGGCCCGCACCCGGTCCAGCTCCGCCGTAGACTCTTGCAGGACGTCCATCCGCCCCGGCCCGTGCTCGGCAAGCCTCCGCACCCAGGCAAGCTCCTGCTCCACCACCCGGGCAGGCGGAGGACCCGACACACCCGTGTTGAGATACACCTGCTCCTTCAGCGCGGGAATCGTTTCCCGCAGCGCCAACCAGTCGACCATGCGGGCTCACCTCTACGCTAAGGGTTGGCCACCGTCGCTGGCCACACCTCCAGGCTGCGGCGGATGGTGCCCGACCGTCAAGCCCGATCGCCGTCGTCCGCCGGCGAGTGCCAAACCTGCCAAAATTTCAGCGCAGGAGCCGTCCCGGCTCGTGTGGAACCGGGCCTGCATACGGGGGGATAACCTTTGGCGCGACACCCCATAAGCGGCCGCCTGCACCCAACGCACCGGGCAGTCCGGCGGCTGTTTCCCAAAAACGTCTATGTCCAGCGGCTACTGGCCAAACTCGAATCGTTGAACGTGGGTCTCGGCGTCAGCACCGAGCCCGGCCAGTGGCTTTATCACCCAGCTTACCGCACCTTGTGGGTGTGGGAGCCTGACCTGAGCACACAACCGCTCTCCTACCTGGTGGTCATCCTCGCCCACGAACTGGGGCACGTGCTGGATTTCGACGAGAAACCCCTCTACCGGGCCATCACAAAAGACCTCCACTGGACCCAGGTGCCCGATGAGATCGAGTGCTCAGCCTTCGTGCGCGGGTTTTGGCTGTTGCAGGAGCTCCAGATACCCGTCGACCTCGGCCAGTACCTGGAGATGATCGACACGCCTATGGCCCTGCAGGTTGGTTGGGAGCTGTTGGCCGCACATCCCTGGGCCGCCCAGCCATTCACCTTCCGTCCATGGGACGCCGGCCTGCCTGCCAGCGTCAGCCTGCTGGCTGCCGTCCCTACTCCCGCATGCGCGGGTCCAGCGCGTCCCTGAGGCCGTCCCCCAGCAAGTTGAAACCGAGCACGACCAGCATGATGCTCAAACCCGTTGCGGTGGTGATGTGGGGCGCAACCAACAAGTACTGCCGGCCTCGGCTCAAGATGGTCCCCCACTCGGGCGTCGGCGGCTGGGCGCCAAGTCCAAGGAAACCAAGTCCCGCGGCCCACAAGATCGCCGAACCGATCTGCAGCGTGGACTGGACAATGACGGGGGCAATGCAATTGGGCAAGATGTGGCGGGCGATGATGACCACATCCCGGGCTCCAGCGGCCCGGGCCGCTTCCACAAACTCCTTGCGTTTCACCGCCAAGGCCGATCCCCGCACCAGCCGGGTATAAACCGGTATTGACACGACCCCCACCGCGATCATGACGTTTTCCAGACCGACGCCCAAGGTGCTCACGAGCACGATGGCCAGGAGGATGCCCGGGAAGGCCAGCATGACGTCGATCACCCGCTGGACGATAAGGTCCACCCAGCCGCCGTAGTAGGCGGACACAGCGCCCAGCGGCACACCCACTGCGATGCCGATGGCGACCGAGATGAGGCCGATCCGCAGGCTGATCCGGGCACCGTGCAAAAGGCGGCTCAACATGTCCCGGCCTAGTTCGTCCGTCCCCAGCCAGTGCTCCGAGGACGGGGGTTGCAGGCGCTTGGCGAAGCTCGAGCGCAACGGGTCGTGGGGCGCGATCCACGGTGCCAGCACCGCCAGCGCCACAAACGTCAAGATGATGGCCAAACCCACCATGGCCAATCGGTTGCGCGCCAGCCGGCGTACAACGTGCCGCCAGGACGCCTCCGAGCGGGCGGTGTCTACGGCGGCCGTGCCGTCCGCGGGAGCTCCGATCCAGTTGCCCACCGCTGTTTCCCCCTTAGCTGCTTCCTCTTTAGTCATAGCGGATGGTCGGGTCGATGTAGGCATACAGCACGTCCACCAGGAGGTTGATCAAGATAAACCCGACCGCCACCGTGAGGACCGCCCCCTGCACCACCGGATAGTCCCGGGCCGTAATGGCGCCCACCATCAGGCGGCCGATGCCAGGCCAGGCGAATACGGTCTCCGTCAAGACGGCCCCGCCCAGCAAGTTTCCAAACTGCAACCCCATCACCGTCACCACGGGGATGAGGGCGTTGCGGAACGCGTGGCGCAGCACCACACCCCGTTCGGGCACCCCTTTGGCCCGTGCCGTCCGCACATAGTCTTGCCGCAGCACCTCCAGCATGCTCGAGCGCGTCATGCGGGCGATGATGGCGGCCGAGGATAGCCCCAGCGTTATGGACGGAAGCACTAGGTGGCGCCACGTGCCGTGGCCCGCGGTGGGAAACCAGCCCAAGTGCAGGGAAAACAAAAGCATCAGCATGAGGCCGAGCCAAAAGACGGGCATCGAGACGCCTACGAGGGCGATGAACATACTCAGCGCGTCGACCCACGAGTTGGGCCGCACCGCGCTGAGCAGGCCGGTGGTGACCCCAAGGGCCGTAGCGATGACCATGCTGGCCACGGCGAGCTGGAGGGTGCCCGGCAACGCCGCGGTGATCTCGTCCAAAACCGGCAATCGCGACAGCGTCGACCGTCCCAGATCGCCCCTGAACAGGTTCTTTAAGAAGATCCAATACTGAACCACCGGATGCTCGTTGAGCCCCAGCTGCTGGCGGATCATCTCCACAACTTCCTCGCTGGCAGCCTCCCCGGCCATCACCCGCGCCGGATCGCCGGGGATCAGGCGCACCATGGAAAACACGACGATGGAGACGCCCACCAGCACCGGCAAGACCAGTGCGAGGCGACGCAAGATGTATTGGGACACCGGTTTCTCTCACCCCGTCGTGAGAAGGAGGGGGTCGCCGGGGCGATCCCCTCCCTCTCGTGACTCACCCTTTAGTCACACACCGTTGAGCTATGCCCCATGCCCACACACGGCTTCTCAGCGGATGCGGGCGCCGGAGGCGATGATCCGCTCCGTCGGGTGGACGATGACGCCTTCCACGTTGCTGCGGATGGCCGTGATCTGGGTCTCCGCGTGAAGGAACAACCACGGCGCGTCCTCCATGATGATCCGCATCGCTTCCTCATAGGCCGCACGCCGCACCGCGTCGTCCGGCGTTGTGCGGGCCCGGTCCAGCAGCTCATCCACCCGCGGGTTGCTGTAGAACGCGCGGTTGGAACCGGTCGGCACCCACTGGCTGGAGTGGAACAGCGGATACAGGCCGTAGTCGGCGTCGCCCGTCACCGTGCCCCAGCCCAGCAGGAACATGGGCACTTCGTTTTCATGGGCCGGCCGGTTGGTGGCGTCGAGGTACGTGGCCCATTCAAGCGTCACGATGTCGGCCTGAATGCCCACTTCCGCCAGCTGCGCCTGGACCGCTTCGGCCACCTCCAGGTCCTTGAGGTACCGGCCCGACGGCGAGTAAAACTGAACCCGGAATCCGTTGGGATAACCGGCCTCGGCCAGGAGCTGGCGAGCCTTTTCCGGATTGTATTCGTAGCCACCAATGGCCGCGTACCCGAAAATGCCGGGCGCGATGGGCGCATCCGACGGCCGGCCCATGCCGCCCAGGATGAACTCGTTGATGGCCGCGTTATCGACCGCGTAGTTGAACGCCTGCCGCACGCGAACGTCGGTGAAGGGGTTCTTGGGCCGGTCCGCGCGCTGGTAGGTGTTGAAGCCGATGTAGATGGTGCGCACGCTGGGCGTGAAGACCACGTTCACGTTGGGGTCCCGCTCCAGCACGCTGACCATGTCAGGCGGCACACGGACGGCCACGTGCGCCTCGCCCGTCTGGACCATCAGCATGCGGGCACCGTCCTCGGGCACGACCCGGAACACGATCTCATCGACCTGCGGAGGCTCGCCCCAGTAGTCGGGGTTTCGCTCCAGCACGATGCGATCGTTGCGTACCCACTCCTTAAAGCGGAACGGCCCCGTACCGACCGGATTGCGGGCGATGTCCTCGCCGTACCGCTCGAGGGCGGCCGGGCTCAGCATGCCGATGCTGCTATGGGTCAAATGGGCTAGGATCGGAGCGAAAGGCGCCCCGGTCGTCAGCCGGACGGTGTAATCGTCGACGACTTCCACCGAGATCACGGGGTCGATCAAAAACCGGAAGGTGACTGCGTTGGCCGGGTCCAGTATCCGGTCGAGATTATACTTGACCGCGGCAGCGTTGAAGGGCGTGCCGTCGTGGAAGCGGATACCCTGGCGCAGGTGCAGCGTCCACACAAGACCGTCGTCGGAAACCTCGTAGGACTCCACCAGATGCGGCACAATCTGACCGTCGGGAGTCAGTTCAAACAAGGGCTCGGTAATGTGCTCGGACACCGTTGCCGAAGGTGAGTCGGTGATGCGATGGGCGTCCAGCGTGACCGCGTCGGTGCCGGAGGCGATAATCAGCCGGCTTTGGGCAAACGCGCTACCAACCGACAGCACCAACACGAGGCTCACGAACGCGACCAGCTGTGCGGCCCGGCGAATGGACTGCATCGATGCATCCCTCCTACCCCGAAATTCGCCGCTGCGCGGCAAGTTCAGGTAAAGTCTGTAAATCCCAGTGCTGGCTGATCCTTGCCAAGGCATCCCTCCCCCATCGAAAGCCGATTTCGATGGCCCCGTGTTTCGCCATAAAAGAAAGGTACACCTGCCTCAATTCTGCCGGTTACGGATTCAAAACGACGATTGAGCCTTCTCAGCAAAGGACGCGCGGCGGCCGGCCGCTCATGCGGCCGGCCACATAGGATCATCCCGTGACTGGTTGCCCGCGGCACCGGCATTGCCGGTCGCGGTTGTTCAGGAAACGAGGCAGGTCAGCAGGGGATAATGAGGTCCTCAAGCCGCCGGGGATAAGTAGTCAGCGTGCGAATGCCGTTCTCAGTAACAACCACCGTGTCCGAGTGCCGGAACCCACCTAGCTCAGGAACGTAAATGCCGGGTTCTACGGAAACGACCATGCCCGGGGCGAGCACCCGCTCGTCCCCGACGTCCAGGTAAGGCGGCTCGTGTAGGAGCCTACCCAAACCGTGGCCCGTATGGTGGCGCCAATAGGGCATGAGTCCGTTGACCCGGAAGAACCGGCGCACGGCGGCGTCCACGTCAGCGCAACGGATCCCTGGCCGCATCATCCCCAGCGCCAGCTCCTGTGCCTCCAACATGAGCCGGAAGTAGCGCTCCTGCTCCCGGGATGGCTCGCCCATGATCATGGTCCGCTCCAGTTCGCTGCTGTAGCCGGCCACGGTGGAAGTCGCCAAGGAGACCAGGACATCGCCGGGCATGAGCTTCGCGTTGGATGTCAGCACATGCGGCAGGGCGGACTGTCTCCCCACCTGACCGTGGAAACCTGCGTGAGCCCCAGCCTTCTCCCAGCTCTGTGGCACGTAACCCGGCCCCAAAGCAGCCAGCATCTCTTGCGTTGCATCGGCCGACGCCCGCTGCGAAAGCTCGACCTCGCCGATGCCGGGTCGCGCGTATTGCTGCAGTAACTGATGGGCTCGGTGCCCCCAGTGGGCGCTGAGCTCGATAAGCTCCAGTTCCTCCTTAGACTTAATCATCTGCAGCGTCTCGATGTCATCCAAGACCGATTCGACGCGCGCATCCGGCAACAGCTGTGCAAGAAGCGGCCCCCGGTAGCCAAACACCTGGGACGCTCCCGCGGCATCGCACCCAATGGTGGCGGCGGAGAGACCCATTCCCCGCAGCAAATCCCGCAAGTACTCCATCGGGTGACGCACATCCGGATACTCCGGATACACGGCAACCTCATCCACGAGGGCAACTGCCTCGGCGTGCTCCTTTTCCAGGCGTGGGACGAGCAGCGCCGCGCGCTCTGGTGCGAGCACCAGGGCGATCGGCCGCTCAGTGACCATGAAGCCGAACTTGGCGAAATAGGACACGTTGTGGGGCAAGAAGAGGACGACGGCGTCCACGCCGCCCCCGGGCCGCTCGGCCAGGTACGAGAACAAGCGTTTCCGCCGCGCATGGAACTCTTGGTTGGACAAGCTCAGGCGTACGTTCTCCTGCAACCGTAGTTACCTGCCTCTCATGCGGGGATCAAGCGCGTCCCGCAGGCCGTCGCCCAGCAGGTTGAACCCCATCACGACCAGCATAATGGCTAAGCCTGGAAACATGGTCAGATGAGGCGCGCTGAAGACGTACTGGCGCCCGTTGGCCAGCATGGTGCCCCACTCGGGCACATCCACGGGCGCACCGAGTCCCAGAAAACCGAGGCCTGCTGCGGACAGGATGGCGGACGCGATCTGAAGCGACGACTGTACCAGGATAGGGCTGATGCACTGCGGCAGGACGTGGATCAACATAATGCGGGCATCTGATGCCCCCGCCGCTCGCGCGGCCGCCACGAATTCCATCTCCTTGACGCCCAGCACGCTGGCCCGTACCTGGCGAATGTACACGGGAACGGCCACCACGCCCACGGCGATAATGGCGTTGTTGAGACCCGGCCCTAAGATGGCCACGAGGCCGATGGCCAACAGGATGCTGGGGAACGAGAGCATGATGTCCACAAGGCGCATGATGAGGTTGTCGACGCCCCGACCGTAATAGCCCGCGATAAGGCCTAAGGGCACACCGGCGCCCACCCCGATGGCCACCGCGATGATGCCGATCCGCAACGAGATGCGGGCACCGTACAAAAGGCGAGAGAATACGTCCCTCCCCAGCTCATCGGTGCCCAGCCAGTGATCTTGCGACGGCCCCTGGCGGGCGCGGAAAAAGTCCGCCTCGTTGGCATCATAGGGAGCGATGTATGGTGCGACGACCGCGATGGCCAGAAACAGGGTGACGATCACGAGCCCAAAGAGGGCCGCTGGCCGCCGCACAAAGCGTTTCCATACGGTCCGGACCGCCCCCCGTCCGACCGGGGCGGCATGAGCTTGATCGATAAGTCCGTGCAATTGATCAGCCATAGCGAATCCTCGGATCCACCAAAGCGTAAAGGAGGTCCACAACCAGATTGATGATGATGAAACCGATGGCGATGACCAGGATGGCCGCCTGCACGACGGGATAGTCCCGTTGGAAGATGGCGTCCACCAGGTACCGTCCCAACCCGGGCCAGGCGAACACCGACTCGGTCAGCACCGCCCCGCCCAAGAGAGTCCCGAACTGTAAGCCCTGCACGGTGATCACCGGCACCAGGGCGTTGCGCAGGGCGTGCCGGTACGTGATCCGCCGTTCGGGCACGCCTTTGGCCCGCGCCGTGCGGATGTAGTCGTGGGCGACCACATCCAGCATGGCCGACCGGGTCATGCGCGCGATAATGCCCGTCGAGTAGGCGGCCAGCGTAATAGCCGGCATGACCACATGTCTCCACGTACCCGAACCGGTGGGCGGGAAGATCGGCTGGCCGAGGCCCAACAGCCGGGGCAACTCGACCGAGAACAACATGATCAGCATAAGTCCTAACCAAAAAACAGGTGTCGAGACGCCAAGCAGGGCCACCACCATTCCCGCGTTGTCCCAAAGGGAATACGGTCTCGTGGCGGACACAATCCCCAGGAACATGCCTACAGCCGACGCCAAGACCAAGCTGGCCGTAGCCAGCAGAAGCGTCTGCTTGAGCCGGCGCCATACTTCAGGCGCCACCGGCAACCGGGTGCGTAGCGACGTACCCAGATCGCCTTGTACCAGCTTGACCATGAATCGTCCGTACTGGGTCAAAATGGGCTGGTCGAGCCCCAACTCCTGCCGGACCTGAGCGATGAGCTGCGGCGTCGCCCGCTCGCCGGCGATGGCGACGGCCGGATCACCCGGGATAAGTCGCACGGAGATGAAAACCACGAACGTTACGCCAATCAGCGTTGGGATCGCATACAACAGACGCCGGGCTATGTAAGGGAGCACACGGCCACCCTCCACAAAGGAAGGCGGGGGCGGACAGTCAACGCCCTACCCCCGCCCGTTAGTCATCGATCAAGCGGCAAGCACGCTCAGTGCTTCTCCGCGTTGTGGGCCTTGTAGCGCTCGGTCGGGTGCACGATGAACCCGTGGACATTCTCGCGCAGGCCCGTCAGCTGCAGCTCGCTGTGAAGGAAGATCCACGGTGCGTCCTCCCAGATGAGCCGCTGTGCCTCGGCGTAGGCATCGATGCGCACCTGGGGATCCGCATTGAAGCGGCCGCGGTCCAAGGCAGCGTCCACTGCCGGGTTGCTGTAGAAACCTAGGTTGAAGCCCGCCGGCGGATGCTGCTTGGAGTGGAACATCTCCACCAGGGCGTAGTCCGCGTCCATCGTGGCGACGCCCCAGCCCAACATCGCGATCTCGACTTCGTTCTGTTCCTGCGGACGGCGCACGAAGTCCAGGTAAGTCGTCCACTCCATGGTGCGGAGCTCCACCTGCACGCCGATAGCCCGCAGGCTCTGCTGCACGGCCGCCGCGATCAGGGCGTCCTGGTTGTAGCGGCCCGTGGGGTGATAGATGACGTAGGTGCGGCTAAAGTCAAAGCCCGCCTCCTCCAGCAGCTGCCGGGCCAGGGACGGATTGTAGGTGTACGGCGTTTGGCGCGAGTAGCCAAACACGGCCGGGGCCATCGGAGCGTCGGACGGCCGGCCCGCGCCCGCCAGCAGGGCGGTCACGATGGCGTCATTGTTGACCGCGTAGTTGAACGCCCTGCGCACGCGGACGTCGTCAAACGGCGGCTTGGTCACGTTGAAGTAAATGTAAATCGTCCGCAGACCAGTCGTGCGGTCCACCTTCATGTTGGGGTCGGCGTCGATCCGCTGCCACTCGGTGGGCGGGATGCGGATGGCCACGTCCGCCGTGCCGGCCTCGAGCTCGAGCAGCCGCGCCCCGTCGTCGACGATGACCCGGAACACGATCTGGTCCAGCTTGGCCGGCTCAGCCCAGTAACCGTCCCGCTTGCGGAGAGTGACCTGTTCGCCCTGGCGCCACTCCAACAGCTCAAACGGGCCGGTGCCCACAGGATTGCCCGCCACATACTCGTTGCCCCTGGCGATAGCCGCCGGGCTAATCATCGACATCCCCGGGTGGGCCAAGTGCACCTGGATGGGGCCAAAGGGCTCGTCGCTCTTTAGCTCCACGGTATACTCATCCAGCACGTTAATCTCGACGATGGGGCTGATGAGGTTGGCGTACGCGGCCCGCGTGGCGGGGTCCTGGATGCGCTCCAGGTTGATCTTCACCGCCTGGGCATTGAACGGCGTGCCATCGGCAAAGGTGACGCCTTCGCGCAGCTTGATGATATAGGTCCGCCCGTCGGGCCCGACCTCAAAGCCGGTAGCCAGCTTGTAAATGATCTCACCCTCCGGGCTCAGCTCAAACAGCGTCTCGAAAATGTGTTCCAAAACTGCGTACGAGGGAGACGACGTGACAACATGCGGGTCGAGGCTCTCGATGTCCGTGCCCTGCACGATGGTCAATGTCTGCCCCAGCGCGGGCTGGGCAAACGCAGCGCCGAGCACGAGAGCCGCCAGAGCGAGGGACAGTACCAGCAGGCGCCCCTTGCCGTGCATTCAATAACACTCCCTTTTTGAAGATGATTATCGTGGGTTATTCCATTGGAAACAGACATTTCCTCCCAGAC
Source organism: Firmicutes bacterium ZCTH02-B6 (assembly GCA_002159155.1). Lineage (GTDB taxonomy): Bacteria > Bacillota > Limnochordia > Limnochordales > ZCTH02-B6 > ZCTH02-B6. Next base: position 4,880 of record LZRQ01000028.1, on the reverse strand, counting down.
GCGGTTATTGCTCGAACACACGCACACATCGGTAATACTCGGACATCATGTGTCAAGTGGATGCGAGATGAATGGGGGCGTTATGGCGGTGTCGCCGACGGCGCTCTACAGCACCCGCGCTCCCAACGCCGACCGGGCCATGTCCACCGCCAGTTGGGCCGTACGGTTCGCCTCGTCGAGGATGGGATTGACCTCCACCAGCTCCATGGAGACGAGATTGCCTTGCTCGGCGATCATCTCCATGGCCAAGTGCCCCTCACGATATGTGAGCCCGCCAGGTTTAGGCGTGCCGACTCCGGGCGCGAGGTCCGGCTCAAAGACGTCCAGGTCCAGGCTGAGATGGATGGAATCTACGTGACGCCGCAGCAACGCGATGGCTTGCTCCATAACCGACGGCAGGCCGTGCCGGTCCACTTCCTGCATGGTGAACACCCGCACACCCGACCGGCGCAGGAGCTCCCGCTCGCCGGGGTCGAGGTCCCGCACGCCGATGATCACGGCCTGCTCGGGCCGTAACGCGCGCCCTTCCATGCACGCTACCAGCTCGGCCGCACCGATCCCCAGCACAGCCGCTAGCGACATCCCGTGAACGTTTCCCGACGGCGTCGTCTCGGGGGTGTTAAAATCGCCGTGGGCGTCAAGCCAGATTACACCAGTATTGGGAAATACGCGCCGGATGCCGCTGACGGTGCCTACGGACAGGCTGTGGTCGCCGCCCAAGACCAACGGGAACGACCCTGCCCCGGCCGCGCCGGCGACCAGCTCCCGCAGTTCCTGGCAGACGGCGACAATCTGCGGCAAGTACCGCGCCCGCGGGTCCCCTGGATCGCTGGCCTCAGGGTCGGGCACCACCAGATTTCCGGCGTCGGTGACCGTGTGCCCGAGGTGTGCCAGCGCCGTGTGCAACCCTGCGTAGCGCATGGCGCTCGGGCCCATGTCAACGCCGCGCCGGTTGGCGCCCAGATCGATGGGGACACCGATAACCTGAACGTGCACGGTGCCGAGCCCCCCACCGCCTGCAGGACGTAGGCGGCCTTCGCCGAGCATCAGCCCGCTGCGAAGGCCTGGAGGCGCCGCAAGCCTTCCGCGATATTCTCCCGCGAGGTGGCGTAGGAAAACCGGACGTACTGCTCTTCCTCGCCGGCAAGCGGAGCCCCGAAAGCGCTCCTGGCCAGCACCGCCACGCCCGCGTCCAGCAGGAGCCGTTCCTGCAACGCTTTCGCGTCCGGGAGCCCCAGCCGGCGGCAGAGGCCAGTGACATTGGGGAACACGTAAAAAGCCCCGCCCGGCAGGTGGCACGTCACGCCCGGGATAGCGTTAAGGCCCGCTACGATCATGTCCCGGCGGGCGCGAAATTCGTCCACCATGGCCGTCGATGGTGCTTGTGGACCGGTCAAGGCCGCGACGCCGGCGTACTGGGTGAAGGTAGCCGTGCATGATTCGCAGTTGGTCACCAGCCGCGCCACCGCGTCAGCCAAGAAGTCCGGCATCACGCCGTAGCCGAGTCTCCATCCCGTCATGGCGTAAATTTTGGAGAAGCCATCGAGGATAATGGTACGTTCCTGCATCGCCGGCAGCGACGCGATGCTGACAAACTCGCCGTCGAACAAGATGCGGGAATAGATTTCATCGGAAAGCACCCATAGGTCGCGCTCACGGGCCAACTCCGCAAGGACCTCAAGATCCGCCCGTGTCAGCACCGAACCCGTCGGGTTGTGCGGGGAGTTGATGATGATCATCCGGGTCCGGTCGCTCACCAGGCGCGTCACTGCGTCGACGTCCAAGCGGAAACCTTTGGATTCCAACAACGGTGCCGGCACCGGCCGGCCGCCGGCAAATCGGATCACCGATTCGTAAATGGGAAAGCCGGGATTGGGGTAGATGACCTCATCGCCTGGCTCCACCAAGGCCAGAATGGAGTAAAAGATGATGGGTTTCGCACCCGGCGTGACCACCACGTGTTCCGGGCCGACGTCGATCCCGCGGGTGTCGGCCACATGCCGGGCGATGGCGCTCCTCAGGGGCATGATCCCTGCGGATGGGCTGTAGTGGGTTTCGTTGCGCTGCAGGGCGCCGATTCCCGCCTGCTTGATGTGCTCCGGCGTATCAAAATCGGGCTCGCCGATGGCGAAGTTGATTACCGAACGGCCTTGTGCTTCCAGGCGCTTGACCTCGGCCAGCACCGAGAAAGCCGTCTCCGTCCCCAACTGCTCCATGCGGGCGGCCAGGCGGCCCATGGCGGCACCCCCTACAAAGTGTGGGCGCAATACCGCCCACCGCTATTCTACGCCGGGGTGCTGACGTCCTTTTCCGAAAACATAGGACAAGATCCGCTCGGCCGCGTCCTGCCCCTGCCGGATGCAGTCGGGCACGCCGACGCCGTGATAGGACGCTCCTGCCAGGATCAGTCCCGGATGCCGGGCGAGGCTCCCCTCGATGGCTGCGACCCGTTCCCGGTGGCCCACCTCATACTGGGGCATGGCCCGCTCCCAGCGGTACACCCGGGCCAGGCGAGGCTCGGCGGTGATCCCCATGAGCTCCTTGAGCTCGCGGCGGACGGCGACCGCCACTTCCTCGTCCGACCAGCCCAGTGCCTCTTGCTCCCCATCCCGCCCCAAGTAGCAGCGGATGAGCGCCTGATCCGGCTTCGCGGCGTGAGCCCATTTAGAGGAAACCCACGTGCACGCGGTGATGCAGCGCCCCTCTCGCCGCGGCACGAGGAAGCCGCTGCCGTCCAATGGGTGCTGCACCGAGGCCCGGTCAAACCCCAACACGCAGGTGATGGTAGAGACAAAGCGAATGGCCTGCAGGTGAGGCACCGCCTCCGGACAGATCGGCCCGATGAGCTGGGCGGCAACGTAGGCCGGCACGGCCACGATGACCGCGTCGGCTTGGAACCGAGTGCCGTCCGACAAGGTCAGGGAATAAATCGCAGGAGCCAGGGCCGTCTCGCCGATGTGCCCGGCCCCGGGAGCGAATGGCTGCCCCGCTGGGTGGGCGGCGATTTCCGTCACCCGGATGCCCGTGCGCACGCTGACGCCGTCAAGGCGCTGGGTCAACGTTTCGACCAGGGTCGCCAGCCCTCCCCGCAGGGCTAAGAACGCCGAATCGCCCGCGCCGGCGTTGGCGCCGCCCCCTCCCGCGGCGCCGTTGGCACCGGGGCCAGCCGCACCGGCCTTGGGGCCGGCTCCCGTGCCGCTGGCCTTGGCTCCGGGCCTGGCGCCGCCTGCAGCGCCCCCGCTACGCCCTGCCAGGAAGCTTTTGACCAAGCTTCCGGTCCGCTGCTCCATCTCCTTGAGCTGCGGAAACGTGGACATAATCCCAAGCCGGTCGGCCCGGCCCGAGTAAATGCCCGTGAGCAGCGGCTCAGCCAGCCGCTCCAGCGCCTCCCGTCCCGCGCGCCGGGTAACAAACCGGGCGATCGTTTCGTCACCGGCCGGCCCTTTGGGAATGAACGGCTCCAAGGCCATGCGCGCCTTTCCCAGCGGCGAAAACAGGCGTGTCCGCAGGAAAGCGCCCAGGTCGACCGGCACAAACATGAACAGGCCTTCCGGGATCGGATGCAGCCGGCCGCCGTGGAGGATGTACGTCCGGCGATGGCGAGGATCCGTCGGCACCAGCTCTTGGCCGAGCCCTAGGCGCTCGGCCAGCTGCCGGGCCCATGGCTTACGGGCGAGAAACGAGTCGGGGCCGGCCTCGATGCAGAAGCCGTCAACCCGCTCGGTGAGAATCTTGCCACCCAGTCGGTCCGACGCCTCAAGCAGGCTGACGGAGAGGGGTCGTCCTTGCTCCCGGGCGGTTTCCTGCAAAAAATACGCCGCGGTCAGGCCCGTAATGCCGCCGCCGATGACCGCCACATGAGGCCTCCGGCCTGTCACAACCCACACCCTCTTGCGTCAGCGGACGAGCTCTGCCACCCGCTCGCGGACGAGCTCCGCCAGCACGTCGATGAGGTCGTCGTCCGCATTGAGAGAGGCGGTTCGCTCCAGCTGCATCCCTAGCTCGGCCGCGAGCTTGCGGGCCTCGATGTCGATGTCGTAAAGGACTTCCAAATGGTCCGCCACAAAGCCGGCGGGGCAAATCAAAACCGCCCGGTCGCCGCCGTCCCGCAAGCGGGTCAATACCTCCGGGACCTCAGGCTCCAGCCAGCGCACAGGAGTGGAACCGGCGCTCTGCCAGGCCACGAACCAGCGCCGGATGCCGGCCAACTCCGCCACCCCGCGGGCTGTCTCCTCCATGTGCCGCGGGTACGGATCGTTCCACTCGAGGATCCGGGCGGGCAGGTTGTGGGCGGTAAAGACGACGGGCAAATCAGCCCGCACCGGCTCCGGAAACATTGTCCGGGCCGCTTGGACCCGCCGCGCCAACGCCTGAAGGAAGCCGGGTCGATCATGCCAGTGCTCCACGAAGGTCATTTCCATGGGAGCGCCCGACTGCTCGATGGCCTCCTGCGCCGCGTGGATGTATCCACCCACGCTGAGCTTGGAGTACTGGGCCGTGAGGGCAATGCCCACCGCCTTGCGGACGCCGTCGGCGGCCATCTGCCGCACCACGTCATGGATAAAGGGATGCCAGTGCTTCATGCCAACATACGCACGAAATTCGCACCCCGTTTCCGGCGCGAGGGTGTCCTGCAAGCGGCGTTCCAGGGCTTGGGCTTGTTCTCGGGAAATAGCCAAAAGCGGTGAGCGGCCCCCGATCAGGCGGTAACGGGCTTGCAAGTCCGCGACCATTTCGGGCGACGGCCGCTTGTCGCCACGGATGTAGGTGTAATGTTCACGGATGTGGGTCAGATACGGCTCGACCTCATCGGGGCTTTCCGGCGTGCCGTAAGCCATTAAGAGAACGCCGATCCGTTCAGTGCTCACGTCGGTCCCCTC
>LZRQ01000027.1 GCA_002159155.1 Firmicutes bacterium ZCTH02-B6 | reverse complement strand
GAGGTGGGTATCGCCTCCATCGAGCCTGAGCGGGTCGTGGAGCGGGGGCGGCTCGGACCTGGGCAGATGATCGCGGTCGACCTGGAGGGCGGCCGTGTGCATAAAGATCACGAGATAAAGGCGGAGATGGCAGCGCACCGGCCCTATGGCGATTGGCTCCGCCAGCACATGGTGCCGCTGGCAAGACAGGCGGCTGCGGCCGCTGAGCACTCACCCGAGATCGGGCCAGCGGCTGCCGGGCACGACGATCTTGAGCCCGATCAGGTCCAGCTTACCCAACGGCAACTCGCTTTTGGGTACACCTCGGAAGAGCTCATCGTCATCATGCGGCCCATGGCCGAGGACGGCAAGGAGCCGGGCGGTTCCATGGGAGACGATACGGCGCTGGCCGTGCTGTCGTACCAGCCCCGGCCGCTGTTTCACTACTTCAAGCAGCGCTTTGCCGAAGTTACGAACCCGCCCATCGACCACCTGCGGGAGCGGCTGGTCTTTTCGCTGCGAACGCTTTTGGGCGCCCGGGACAACTTGTTGGCTGAGCGCCCGGAGGCGGCGGCACTGATCGAGCTGCCGGGGCCGGTGCTGCTCGGACGCGAGATGGCAGCGCTGGAGGAGGTGGCCCGGCGGGATCCGCGGTTTGCGCTGGTGCGCCTGGACACCGTGTTTCCGGTCGCCGGGGGACCGGAAGAGCTGGCGAGGGCAGTAACGCGCCTGGTGCGCGAGGCGGAGGCCGCGGTGGACGCCGGTGCGACGCTGCTGGTCCTGTGCGACCGCAAGGTCGACGAAGCGCACGCCCCCATCCCGTCCCTGATGGCGGTCGGCGCCGTTCATCACCATCTCATCCGGCGCGGCAAGCGCATGCGTTGCTCGATCGTCGTCGAGAGCGGCGAGCCGCGGGAGGTGCACCATATGGCCGCGCTGTTGGGTTATGGCGCGGCCGCGGTGTACCCGTATCTGGCTCTGGAAACCGTGGCGACCATGCGGTACAAGGACGAGTCCATGACGCCGGACTCCGCCCAGGACCGTTTCCGCAAGGCGTGCGAGGAAGGCTTGCTCAAGGTTATGTCCAAGATGGGCATCTCGACTGTCGACAGCTACATGGGGGCACAGATCTTCGAGGCCGTGGGACTCGCGGACGAGGTGGTGCAGACGTGCTTCCCGGGGACGCCGTCGGTGGTCAAGGGCAATGGTTTCGCCGACATCGCCCGGGTCGTGCTCGCCTGGCACGCAAAGGCGTTTCCACAGGCGGGCAAGCTGGACAGCTACGGTTTTTACAAGCCCCGCAAGGGGGGCGAGCATCACGACTTTACGCCTGAGACGGCCCGCAAACTGCACGAGGCCGTCGGGCTGCAGAGCCCGGACAGCGCCGGCAGCGGGACAGCGGCCCCCGCCGTCCCCTCCCGGGCCGCCTACGCCGAATGGGTGCAGATGGTCAACGCTTTGCCCAGCCAGCTGCGCTCGGCGTTGACATTTCACAGCGACCGGCGCCCGATCCCCATCCATGAGGTGGAGCCGGCAGAGGCCATCGTGAAGCGGTTTTCCACGGCGCAGATGTCGCTGGGATCGTTGTCGCCCGAGGCTCACGAGGTGCTGGCCATCGCCATGAACCGGCTCGGTGCCCGCTCCGGCTCGGGCGAAGGCGGGGAAGACCCAGACCGGTTTGGGACGGAGCACAACAGCGCCGTGAAGCAGGTGGCGTCCGGGCGCTTTGGCGTGACGCCGGCATACCTCGCCTCCGCAGCGGAAATCCAAATCAAGATCGCCCAGGGCTCCAAGCCCGGCGAAGGCGGCCAAATCCCCGGAGACAAGGTGACGCCGCTCATCGCACGCTTGCGCAAGACGACGCCGGGCGTCGCTCTCATCTCGCCGCCGCCGCACCACGACATTTACTCCATCGAGGATCTGGCACAACTTATTTACGACTTAAAAGCGGCGAATCCGGACGCGGAGATTTCGGTGAAGCTCGTCGCCCAAACCGGCGTCGGCACCATTGCGGCCGGGGTGGCCAAGGGTGGAGCGGACATTATCGTGATCAGCGGCCACTCGGGCGGCACCGGATCCTCGCCCCTCAACTCCATCAAAAATGCCGGCCTGCCGTGGGAGATCGGCCTCGCGGAAACGCAGCAGGCGCTGTTGGACAACAACCTGCGGCACCGGGTGGGCTTGCGGGTGGACGGTGGCCTCAAGTCGGGCCGGGACGTGGTCATCGCGGCGATGCTCGGGGCCGATGAGTTCTCGTTTGGCACCGCGGCCATGATCGCTGAAGGCTGTGTCATGGCCCGGGTGTGCCACAACAACACGTGCCCGGCGGGCGTGGCGACGCAGCGGCCGGACTTGCGGGCCAAGTTTGTGGGACGGCCTGAGAACGTGATGGCGTACATGCTCCTTGTGGCGGAAGAAGTGCGCGAGATCCTGGCCGAGCTTGGCTACCGGAGCCTGGACGAGATCATCGGCCGCACGGACCTGCTGGAGCAAGTGCGCACGGGACACCCGGCCTACGCCCGGTTGGACCTGTCGCCGCTCCTGGCCGTGCCGGAAGGGTGCGAGGGTCGGCCCCGCCACCGGGTGTTGGCCCGCAACGACCTGCTGCGCCCGCGGCGGTCGGAGGGCATGTTGAGGGCGGACGCAGCGCTGCTCATCCACGCGGCCCCAGCCATGGCCCTGGGTCGGGATGTGAAGGTGGAACTTCCCATCGCCAACACCGACCGGGCGGTCGGGGCGACGCTGGCTTTCACCATTGCCCGCCGCTTCGGCGACGGCGGCCTGCCCAAGGGGAGCCTCCACGCGACGTTCCGCGGCTCGGCGGGACAGAGTTTTGGAGCCTTCTTGCCGCCGGGCGTGCGGTTTACCCTCATCGGCGAGGCCAATGACTATGTCGGCAAGGGGCTGGCCGGCGGGGAGATCGTGCTGCGGCCCTTTGACGGAACCCGTTACGCCCCCCACGAGCATGTCATCATGGGCAACACCGTGCTCTATGGCGCCACCGGCGGGGCGTTGTTTGCCTGCGGCCGTGCCGGCGAGCGCTTTGCCGTGCGCAACAGCGGCTGCCTCGCGGTGGTCGAGGGCACTGGTGACCACGCGTGCGAGTACATGACCGGCGGCACGGTCGTCATCCTCGGACCGACCGGCTACAACCTGGCCGCCGGCATGACCGGCGGGGAGCTCTTTGTGCTCGATGAAACGGGCCGGGTACCCCAGCGCGTCAACCATGAGCTGGTGACCTACGGTCCCATCGACGAAAGCGATGGCCAGCGGCTGTTTGCCATCGTGGAGCGGCACTACCAGCTCACCGGTAGCCCGAAGGCCCGGGCGCTGCTCGCCGACTGGGGAACGGTCTTGCAGCGGTTTGTGGCGATACGGCCGAAGGGGTGGAAGCGTGCCCAGCCGGCGGAAACGGCTCGTCGCGGCGTCGAGGAAATGATCCGAGCGGGATAATCCGCCGTGTTTCCGCGATCCCGTTGCCGCTGGCGGCAGGGCAAGGCCGCCCGCAGGCGAAGATAGCGGCAGGCGACCTTTGAAGCTTGCCGCCGCGCGGTTGCCGCGTGAGACGTAATCAAAGTTCGCTGGCGGGGTTTTAGCGTCCGTATGACTGGCTTTCACGTCGTGCTCGGTGCCACAGGCGGAGCTGGCGGTGCCGTTGTGCGTGAATTGGTGGCCCGTGGATTTCCCACGCGCGCCGTTGGACGAAAGGATGTTCAGTTCCCAGGCGGGGTGGACTACGTCCGGGGCGACGCGACGGACCGATCCACCTTGGCGCGGGTGTGCAAGGGAGCGGCCGTCGTCTATCACTGTGTCAACGTCCCATATGTCCAGTGGGAACGAACCCTTCCTCAGCTGGCCCGGGAAATTCTCGCCGCGTGCGCTGAAGCAGGCGCCCGATTAGTGGTTGTGGACAACGTGTACATGTATGGCCCGGCAGAGGGTCCTATCACGGAGGAAACGCCCCGGCGGCCCGTGGGCCCGAAGGGCAGGCTGCGGGCACAACTAGAGGAGTTTTTCCTCAACGCCCACCGGGAGCGAAAAGCGGATGTCTGCATCGCTAGGGCCTCGGATTTCTACGGTCCGCCCTCGCCGGGAAGCATGGGAAACAATGTCGCCGCGCAGTTGGTGTTCCAACCGGCGATCGCTGGGAAACGAGCTGCCTGGCTGGGCAGTCTCGATGTCCCCCATACACTGGCCTATTTGCCCGATGTCGGGAGAAACCTGGTCACCCTCGCAGAGAACGCCCGGGCCTTCGGGGAAGTTTGGCACCTGCCCGCGGCTGAACCTATCACCGGCCGGGAGTTTATCCGCTTGGTCTTTGCAGCGCTAGGCCGTCCCCCGCGCATCGGCATGCCCGTCAGGCGATGGATGCTGGCGCTGGCCGGCTTCTTTTCCCGCGATCTGCGGGAGGTTGGAGAAGTGCTGTACCAATTTGAGCGTTCCTTTATCGTCGATGCCACCAAGTTCCAGCGGACTTTTGGCGGTTACGTCACCCCCCACGAGCAGGCGATCCGGGAAACCGTGGCCGCATGGACGGGTGGGCAAAACTAGCCGGTTTCCCGGACCGCCAAAAAGAGGGCCTGGTGCCGACGAACGTCCGGTCTGCGCCGGCTATTCGATTACCTCAAAGGCCAGGATCTCTCTTTTTCCGAAGACACCGCGAAACACAACCGTATAGCCCTCCGCTGTGCGCAATTCGTCATTAGCTCGAATCCATCGGGCGCTGTCTTCGTTTCCTGCGGTGCTGAGCCGCACCGAGTCGGGGAACAGGTGATGAATGGATACACGGGCCAGGACAGTTTCGTTGCAGGGATCGACCACGTCGACGATGCCGAAATCCTCGTCGAAGAACACTACGCCGGTATGGTGGATCGTTTCGCCGTCGGCTACGGACACCAGTACCATCAACCGGGCGGCGTCAAAACCTTTAGCAAACCAGCTCGCCCGAAGGGCCGGGCGAGGCTGGGTGACCCACTGCTCCTGAACCTTGCACTCTAAAGGGGAAGCCCGGTCTACATAGAGTTCTACGACAGCTACGTCACCACTGGTTTCTGCTTCGGACACCCCCGAAGCGCCGAAGAGCAACAGCGCGATTGTTATGAGCGTGGACCACGTTCGTATCGGCGAGCGTCTGGTGAACATCCCCCAGGCACCTCCGCACTACATTCCGGCCTCAGCGACGATTATGTCGACGACCACGCCGTTGGGAATGACGGGTAGAGACTGCAAAGCATTTTTGGAAGTGCGGAACCCCTGGGTACCCATCGGAATGGTGTACAGCAATCTAGCCATGTTCTTTTCCTTTTCCGTCAGGTTTCCATCTCGCTCCCACAAAATGGGGTGCATCACGTCGCCCTCATCCGGACTGTGTCCTAGGCCTATGCAGTGACCGATTTCATGTAGCCAGCGGGACAGGGAATCTTGGTACGCGTGGTCGACGAAGACCTGACCCGCTACGATGCGGCCCTCGGATGGATACCAACTGCGTGAACAGACCCCGATGGCCGTTGTGACGCTGCTCTGCTCCTGCACTTCCGCACGTGTCGCGAAATAGAGCACAAGCCCTTGTTCCTCAGCCAGCTTCTTATTGGTGGTCTCCCTGAAGCGCACTTCGCCGCCGAGGACGGCCTCCCAGATCTCCAGCGCTTCGTAGGCCTTCTGTAGCCCTTTGTCGGTGATTAGCGGGTCCTCCCTGGGAGACTCGACCCAAACGGGTATCTCGGCCCCGTTGGGCCATCGACCCACGGTACCGGTGCTGGCAAAAGTGAGTAGTTCGTCGAAGTATTCACGGCTCCAACCCTCAAAGGGAGGGAATCGGAGTGTGTGGCGCGTCGACCCGTCATGAACCAAAAAGCTTCGATATTCCCCAAGCAAATTGCGGACGGCAAACTCATTCTCTCCCTGTACGAGATCGAGCCCGAAATAGCCGTCCTCGGTAAAGATGGAAGCGTCGCGAAACACAACCCACGACCTCATTCCCAAGTCTGTGTCTGCAAACACGACGCGTCCGCGCAACGGGGAAACGCGCCCGTCGCCGCCTGTCAAATTGGGGTCGCCAGGGTTATGCGGTGTCGGAGGTCCTGGTGTCGTGAGTCCACCGCCGCTTAATGCTCCACCACAGGCTGAGAGCAAAAGGGAGAGCAGCAGGAGAAGCAATACGACTTTGGCCTTATGTGGCTGCACTGGTTACCGTCCGTGGTCGCTTCCGATGATGTTGGGGCACTATCCGCAAAATCGCTCGCGAGAATGCTAAAGAAGGCAACGGAGTTTTACAGCTGGCCGTTCGCCCGCCCCCCATCGGGCGACCGTCGCGATGCACCCCCCTTGCACCTTTGCTGACATGACGCCGACAAGGCCATTATACACCAATAATGTAACGGGACAGTATGAAAATCAATAATCCTTAAACACGAGTCCATGCTAGCAAAACATGGCTGAAGCGCTTGCGTAGGCGTAAATCCCATAAGAAAGAGTTGGCAGGAAATAGTACATCTTGGGGATAAAGGATTGCAATCAATTCTTGATTCTTGGCTGCGCCGAGCCTTCGTGGTTATCAGCGCAGCCATTGCTTCCGGTTTGCGAGATCGCAGTTTAGTTAGGAGCCGATGCCGATGTCGACCTTTGTCGCAGCTCCTGAGGCGGAGCAAGAGGAGTGGGAGAGTGGGGATTCCGTTGGTCCACGCCGCGTCATGGCCAGGGAGCGGCCAGTGACGCAGGTAGAGCGGGACTATCCCGAAAACGAACGGCTGATTTCCGAAACTGACCTGAAAGGCTTTATCACGTCGGCCAACGCCTCGTTTTGCGCCGTGGCGGGATACAGCCACGAAGAGCTGATTGGCAAGCGACACAACATTGTACGCCACCCGGACGTACCGCGCGAGGTGTTCGCCGACTTTTGGCGCACGATCCGAGCCGGCGCCCGGTGGACCGGGGTCATCAAGAACCGCTGCAGCAACGGCGACCATTACTGGGTGCGAGCCTTCGTGTCGCCGATCGTGCGGGACGGCAAGACGGTGGGCTACCGGTCCGTACGGGTGAAGCCGACCCGCCAGGAGATCGCGGAGGCCGAGCGATTGTACGAAAAGGTTCGCGCTGGCGAGGTCAAGCTGGACACCTTAGGCGCCTTGAAGCGGGAAGCGCCGTGGCTAGAGCGCAGCGTGTTTGGACGCCTGGCCGTCCGACACCAGTTGCTTTTCATCATTGGGTGGACGTTGGTTTGGTCGGCCGCGGCGTTGGCCGCGTTTCAGTGGGGTGTAGCGCCGGCGATGGTGTGGACCCTTTGGGCAGTGGCCGCCGTGACGGGCATCGCGATGGCCATCCAAGTCGCAGCCCAATGGTCAAAGACGGTCATCAGGCTTCGCCATCTGGCGCAAGCCCTGGAGCAGGGCAATTTGTCCGTGCGGCTCAACGTGTACGGTCACTCGGATCTAGCCAAGGCCTTGAGGGAACTGGATTTGGCGCTGGACGGCGTCGAACTGCTCATCGCCGAAATGGCGCAAGTGTTTACTAGCATGTCCCAGGGCGACCTCGGCAGGCGCATACTGGTCACCTTGCCGCCGGCCTTGGCGCGTATCCAGCAGGCCGTGAACACAGCAGCCGATCAGGTGGAAACCACCATACGAGACTTGACCGACCGCTTGTCGGCTTTGGCCGCTGGCCGCCTCCACGCTCAGCAAAAGATGGAGGCGGAGGGGGCGGGAAAGTTTAGGGAAGCGCAGGAGCAGGCCATGGCGGCCGCACGGCAAGTGGCCGACCTGCTCGCGGACTTGACGGAACTGGCACGGGCATTGTCCCAAGGAGATCTGACGAGGCCGGTGGCCGTATCGGCCGAGGGAGAGTTGCGGGGGCTACAAGCCCATCTGGATGCGGCGCTGGCCAACCTGCGGGAGGCCATGGCCGCCGTGCGGGAAAACAGCGACGCCGTAGCCGATGGTGCCCGGCAGTTTGCGGAAACGGCCAACCGCCTGGCCGGGCGGGTCGAGGAGCAAACCCACGCGGTGCAGCGCATGCAGGAAGCGATTTCTGAGGTCATCGCGGAAGTCAGCGGGGCGGCCAAAGCCGCGGTGGACGCCGGCTCTCGCTCCCGTGCAGCGGTGGATCATGCCCAGGACGGCCGTGAGAAGCTGCGGGGCATGGTGGAAATTATCCGTGCCATCGAGCGGGGCAGCCAGGAGATTGCGGGCATCACCAGCCTCATCGAGGAAGTGGCCAATCAAACCAACCTGTTGGCCCTCAACGCCGCTATCGAGGCGGCCCGCGCAGGCGAGGAGGGGCGCGGGTTCGCCGTAGTGGCCGACGAGGTGCGCAGGCTCGCGGTGCGGTCCGCCGAGTCGACGGAGCGAATCCGGTCGCTGGTGGACCACGCGCTAGGGTTGGTCCGGCAGGCGGCTGCGGGAGCCGACGAAGTGGTCTCCCAGATGGATAATATCGAGCGGAGCATCCAGTCGGCCCATGAGACGCTGCACCAGGTCACCCGCGTCCTTGAGAAGCAGCAGGCGGTCTTGGAGCAGATCAGCAAAGAGGCTTCGGCGTCGTACCGGATGGCCCACGACAGCGCGGCTGCTACCCAGCAACTGGTGACGCAGCAGTTGGCCGCGCGGGCGGAGGAGCTTAACCGCCGTGCTGCCGAAATGCAGGCGCGGGTAAACCGCTTCCGGGTAGCGTGATCCCGGGCGCTAGGAAGAGCCAGAAAGACGGCGCCGCACCAGATCGACAAATTGCTCTGGAGTGAGAGGCGTCTGGTCCATTGATAGGGCGTGTGCCAAGCGGGCGATCTGGGGCGCCTCCAGCGCTGCCTGCTGCAGGATATCCGGTCGGGAGAAGACGCTGGCCGCGTCGCCATCGGCCAGCACTCGCCCGCGGGAGAAAACGACGACGCGATGGCAGTGGCGGGCCACGAAATCCATGTCGTGGCTGATGACGATGACGGTTCGGCCCGCCGCGGTCAGTTCGTCAACGATCTTTCCCAGGCGGCGGACGCCCGCATAGTCTTGGGCGATGGTCGGCTCGTCAAAGATGAGGGCACTGGTGCCCATAGCCAAAACGCTTGCAATGGTGACGAGCTTGCGCTCGGCCAGACCCAAATCATAAGGGTTGCGCGTTTCCACCCCATGAAGGCCGACTTGCGCCAGGGCTTCTCGAGCGCGCTCTTCCGCCTCTTCTCTAGAGAATCCGAGATTGAGCGGCCCAAACGTGACCTCGTCGATGACCCGGCTCTTGAAAAGCTGGTCGGAAGGGTTTTGGAATACAAGGCCCACCGTGCGGGCCAGGGACGCCACCGTGAGGCTGCGGGTATCCGCCCCGTTGACGAGGATCGAGCCGCTGACCGGTTTGAGCAGGCCGTTGAGCAGGCGCACAAAGGTGGACTTGCCCGCCCCGTTTTGTCCGATGATGGCGGTCGCACCGGGGCCAAGGCTCAAAGTAACGCCCGTCAGGACCGGTACGCCGGGCGTATAGTGAAAATGGACGCTTCGAGCTTCGATGACGGCGCTCATCGGCTGTCCACCCCAGAATGTCGCTCGACGATGGGGCGCCCCACGGCCACCGCTTCTGCCAGTGTTACCGGGAAACCGCCTCCGGGCATGCGCCAGTCCAGGGATGCCGCCGCTTGGGTCACAGGCGGTGCCGGCGCAGGCTCGCCCGGCAACTCCCGGCTCGCCGCCCGGGTCAATATGTCCCGGGGCGTGCCGTCGGCTACCAGCCTGCCTTGGTGGAGCACTAGCAGCCGGTCGGCGTGTTCCGCCAAGAGCTCGATCTTGTGCTCAGCCATGATAACGGTTATCCCTTGGCGGCAGAGGGTTGCAGCCGCGTCAAACACTTCTCGGGTTCCCGCAGGATCCAGCTGCGACGTGGGTTCATCCAGCACCAGCACTTGCGGCCTCATGGCCAGTACCGACGCGATGGCGAGCCGCTGCATCTGCCCCCCTGAAAGGGCGAAGGGGCTGCGGTCGCGCAGCTCCCAGAGGCCCAAGAGCCGCAGCGCCTCTTCGATGCGGGGCGCCATCTCCTCCCGCGGAGCACCGGTATACTCCAGGCCAAAGGCGACTTCCTCATACACCGTCAGCTTGGCCCCTGTAATCTGCGTAAAGGGGTTTTGAAACACGAGCCCGACGCGCCGGCTCATCTCCGCGACGGGCGTTTGATGAACGTCCAGGCCGGCCACGACGACGCGTCCACCGATGGCGCCTTTGTAGAAGTGGGGAACAAGTCCGATGAGCGCGTGGCACAAGGTGGACTTGCCCGAAAGGTTGGGCCCGACGATGCCGACAAACTCGCCCGGTTCGGCCGTGAAACTGACACCGTCCAGGGCCAGCGTCGTCTGCCGCGGGTAGCGGTAGCGCAAGTTTTCGACCTCAACGACGGCCATGGCAACGTTTCACCATCCGAGCACCCAGCGGCCCGTTGCCCCTAGGGCGAGCGTCAAGACACACAAGATCCGGACGGGCACGGCGTGGGGAGGCCGGGTTTCGGCTCTCAGGAAGGTCGGCCGAACTGTGGAGCCAAAGCCGCGCACTTCTAGCGCCAGCGCCCGCTCTTCGGTCGCGATGAGGGAGCTGGTGACCAGCGGCCCCATGAGTGGCAAGAACGCCTTCGCCCGAGTCCAGAGGCTCCCTTCGGTTTCCATGCCCCGGGAGCGTTGGGCGTCGGTGATGGCGGCGGACTGCGCCACCATGGTCGGGATGATCTGGAGTACCGACATGATGACGTAGCCGAGGCGCGCAGGCGCCCCGCGGCGCACCAACGCTTCGGTCAGGTCGGCCGGGTTGGTGGCCAGCACGAGGATGAGGGTGGCCGACAGGATGTTGTAAAGCCGCAGCGCAAGGCGCAGCCCGATGAGCAGGCCCTCCGTGTAAAGCACGACCGGCCCCAAGGCGATCAGCGGCGTGGCGTTGGTCGGGTGCACCAGCCCCTGGACGATGAGAAAGGTGGCGGCGACGATGCCGACGCCGGCGAAGACCGACGCCGCCTGGCGCAAGACGCGGCCTGTGCCAAGCGCTGCGAGGAAGATGGCCAGCAGGACCGCGGCGCTTTCAGTCCGGGTCAAGATGAACGTGAGAGTGACACCGGTGGCCGCCATCAGCAGTTTCGTCATCGGGTCCAGCCGGTGCAGCCACGTGTCGGCGGAAACGTACAGGCTAACGCGCATGTGATCCGGTCCTCAGCCGCCCGCTTGTGTCCGGGCTCGCGTTCGCGACGACTCGCACGGCAAGAGCGGAGCCTTTTCCGTAAGTGAGAGCCTCGCTCGTCAGGGGGACCCTTTCCCCGCAAAGGGGGCCATTCCCTCAGAGGGAGCCTCTCCCGCCGGCTACAGCCTTTCCACCTGGTCCCTGCCGCCCGCAAACAGCGTGGCCAGGCGCTCAGGCAGGGCCCGGAGGATCAGGTAAGAGACGATGACGGTGGCCAACTTGTCGGGAATGTCCACCACGAGCTCGTCCAAGAAGGAAGCGAGCCAGATGGGCCAACCGCTGCCCACGAGGTACGCGTAGAGGGCGTCGCCCCAGACGTTGCCGGTCTGGCCTTCCCACAGGATGACATTAATGGGCGTCGACACCACCGTGGCCACGATGCCGACGATGAGCCCAAGCCCAACGGCGCGCCCGAAGGAGGACACCCAGCCCGTGAAGGCCATG
Source organism: Firmicutes bacterium ZCTH02-B6 (assembly GCA_002159155.1). GTDB lineage: Bacteria > Bacillota > Limnochordia > Limnochordales > ZCTH02-B6 > ZCTH02-B6. Next base: position 22,402 of record LZRQ01000027.1, on the reverse strand, counting down.
TAACCCACAACGAAGCCGATGGCGATGCTGGTGATGAGATACCAGAACGAAATCGGATCAGCGGTGAGGCCAAAGATGACGTTGTTGGCCGCGCCCGAGATGGCCCCGACCCAGGGGCCGGCCAGCATGGCCGCCAAAACGGTGCCGATGGAGTCAAGCCACAGCGGCAGCTTGAGCGCGGCCGCGATGAGCTTGCCTACGTAATTGACGCCGATGGCGACCGGAATCAACACAATGGTGAGCGTCGAAAACTGCATCGACCAGGGGCTGGACTTCCCTTGTGCACCCACGGAAACCGCACCTCCAAGGCGACGATGTGAATCATGTTTTAATCATTTGCGGCAAAAGTCCTGTCGGTGCTTGGCTTGAGAAACGCAAGCGCTGCCGGAGTGCGCGGCGCTGGGCGGTTGCAGGGACGTGTTGTCAGGAAGATAGTGGCAAATTGCGTCTTGAAGGCAGTGACACCATCTCCGGCAGGATTCGCTTGGTTTCCCGTACAACGGAAGAGGGAAAAATCCGGATATTGTCGATGGGGGGGGCGGCGAGCTCGGACTTAGCTGCGCCGCACATTGCCGCCGTGCCGTATCGTGCATCGGTTTCTCGTCGGTAGTTGTCCTTCCTCACGCGCTTGACCCCTGGAGGAAAGGCACCCAAGACCGGATTCACTAGGTTTGTGCGTTCATCGACTGTCGGTTCGCGTCGAGGTTCAAGAGGCCACTGAAAGCGGGGCCAGGAAAGAGAAAAGTCGCTCATTCCGGACTTTTGTTCGTTGGCAAACAGAAAGCAGGGAGCTGGTAGGCATGAACACAGCCTTTGGCCCTCCTCTCGTCGAAAGTCCGGACCAGCCGGGAACTCTTTGGGAGGCAGAGGCACCGGCCCAGCCGCCCACTACCGGCGAGGCTGGGCCCCCGAGCCAGCCCGGGAGTCGCCGCCGCAGGATCGATTCCCGCAGCCGCCCGGTAACGCAGATCGAGCGCGACTATTCCGCGGAAGAGCGGCTCATCTCCGAGACGGACCTCAAGGGTTTTATCACCATGGCCAACGCGTCGTTTTGCACCGTCTCGGGTTACGCCTATGAGGAACTCATGGGCCAGCGCCACAACATCGTGCGCCACCCGGACGTGCCGCGCGAGGTGTTCGCGGATCTCTGGCGCACGATCCAGGCGGGACACCGCTGGACCGGCCTCGTCAAAAACCGCTGCAAGAATGGCGATCACTACTGGGTCCGTGCGTTCGTCTCCCCTATCATCCGGGACGGGCAAATCGTCGGTTACCGGTCCGTGCGTGTGAAACCGACCCGCGAAGAGATCCGTCAGGCCGAGGAGCTGTACGAAAAGGTCAACCGGGGTGAGGTCAAGCCCGACACGTTGGCCGAGATTCGGCGGCGGGAGCCGTGGATTGAGCGGTTTTACTTTGGGCGGTTGCCGGTGGCGCGCCAGATCGGCCTGATGTTGCTATGGCCGTTTTTGTGGTTTGCCGCCGCGCTGGCGGCCATGCACGGGGGCGCCGCGCCCGCGCTGATTTGGGGTATGTTCGGCTTTGCCGCCGCCACTACCCTGGCCGCCGGTGTGCTCGTGATTGACCAGTTTGCCGGCCCCTTGCGCAAGCTGCAGAGCGTGGCCGGGGCCCTAGAGTCGGGCAACTTGTCGGTCCGGATCGACGCCCGCGGGCGGTCCGACTTGTCGAGAACGCTGCGGGAAGTGGACTTGGCCTTAGACGGCGTCGAGTTGCTGCTTTCCGAGATGGCCCAGGTGTTCAGCGGCCTGGCCCGGGGCGAGTTGGGCCGGCGGGTGCTCATCACCCTTCCCGGCGAGCTTGAGCGCATTAAACAGTCCGTAAATGCCGCGGCGGACCAAATTGAAACCACCATCAACGAGCTGTCGGCCCGGCTGTCGGAGCTTGCGGAAGGCCGCATCCACGCCCAAAACGGGGTCAAGGTGTCGGGCGCCGGTACGTTTCGCGAGGCCCAGGCACGAGCGATCGCCGCCGCGCAGCGGCTGTCGAGCCTCTTTGCGGAAATCATGGAGACGACCCGGGCATTGTCCAGGGGGGATCTGACCCACTCCATTACCGCAGAGGCCGTGGGCGACCTCCGGGAGCTCCAGCAAAACGTTGACCAGGCATTGGCCAATCTGCGGGACGCGATGGCCGCGGTGCGCGAAAGCAGTGACAGCGTCGCCAGGGGCGCTGTGGAGGTGGCCGCGGCATCGGAGGAAATCGCCCGGGGCGCCCAAGAGCAGACCGAAGCCGTGGAGCGTATGCAGGCAGCCATTCACGAGATCATGGCGGTGGTGGCGCAAGCTGGCGAAGACGCGCTGGAAGCCGGGCGCCGTTCGCAGGAAGCCGTGGCACTGGTCCGGGAAGGCCGCGTGAAGATGCGCAACATGGTGGAGTTGACCAGCGCCATCGAGCGCAGCAGCCACGAAATCGCCGGCATCACCCGGCTTATCGAGGAAGTGGCGGAACAGACGAACCTCTTGGCTCTCAATGCGGCCATCGAAGCGGCACGGGCAGGTCACGAGGGACGCGGGTTTTCGGTGGTCGCAGAGGAGGTGCGGCGTCTCGCCGTACGGGCCGCGGAGTCGACCGGCAAGATCCGCGGTCTGGTGGACAATACCTTGACATGGGTGCGGCAGGCGGACACCGGGGCCGGCGAGGTGGACGCCATGATGGAGTCCATCGAGCAGAGCGTGCAGTCGGCCGACGCCATGCTGCGCCAGGTCAATCAAGTGCTGCAACAGCAACAGGCGAGCTTGGAGCGGGTTGGTGGCCACACGTCGTCGTTGTTCCAAATCGCCCAAAACAACGCTGCGGTCACCCAGCAGCTCGCGGCCAGCGCGGAGGGCCTACGGACCAGCGCTGCGGAAATGCAGGCGCGCATGGAGCGCTTCCGGCTGCGGTAGAACGGTGTCTGAGCATCCCGGGACGAGGCTCAGACCCCTTTGAGCGCGAGAACTTCCAGGGCTCGCGTACGATCTCCGTTGCAGCTAATCATCCGCGGCGCCTCGAGAAACCGCAGTTGAAATCCGAAGCGTTCGTACAGCGACACGATGCGGCTGGTCGCCTGATTGGACAGGACGACCGGTCCCCGATGGGCAGCGAGCCATTCGACGAGCCGAACCTGATCGTCCCAGCTGAAACCATCTTTGGCGTATTGCGTGAACTCGACGTCATACGGGGGGTCAGCGTACACAAAATCGCCGGGTTCCAGCGGCACCGAGGCAAAGTCCCCGACCCGGAATTCCCAATTGGCGAACGCTTGCTGGTAGGGGGCCAGGTCGGGCTCGTAGTTGATGCGCTTATACCTCCCAAACGGCACATTGAACTCCCCGCGGCGGTTGAACCGGCAGAGACCGTTGTATCCCGTCCGGTTTAGATAGTAGAACAGCTGGGCAGCTTCACTGGTGTCCGCTTTACCTTGGCGGATCAGCTCGTTGAAACGACGCCGGTGTTCGTAATACATCGTGGACTCGTTCCGCATCGGCAAGCCAAACCTCAGTCCCGCCTTCACCCACCGGTAGAAGTTCACAAGATGAGAATTCACGTCGTTAAGCAACGCGCGCTGCGGCATCAGCCCCAATGTGACGGCCAGCCCGCCGCACATTGGTTCCACCAGCCGGCGATGGGCGTGCTCTTTCCAGATGCGGCTCAATTCGGGTACGAGCCAGCGCTTGCCGCCTGCCCATTTGAGGATGGGCTTGAGGGGACCGGTGGCCGCGCCGGTCCCCGGCGCGTCATCCCCTCGAATCGTTTCGGAGAAAAGCGGCGGTACTTGACGTGCATCGGCGTTCACCGTAATCCGCTCCATCGGCGTGACCAACTCTTTTCAGCGGTCTGTTGAACCCCGTGGGATGTTGTGGTGGTTATTCCCCCGTCGCGAAACACTCCCCTTCTGGATGATGGGAGAGTGAAGGGCTTGACATGTGTACCAGGGAAAATGATATTGTACTAATACAATGATACAACGTGCCGTGCTCATCACTTCTGGCCGACGGCGCTCGCCGCGTTTTGCGCAGCGATACTGGTCGGCCTCGTGAGAGGGCGACTTCAATGCAGTGGCATGTCAATCCGCATTCAGGCGTGCCCATATACATCCAGCTCGAGCAGCAGGTCAAGACGGCCATCGCCGCCGGTGTGCTGCGGGCAGGTGACCGCTTGCCCACGGTCCGGGAACTGGCCTTGGAATTGACCATCAATCCCAACACGGTCGCCCGGGCGTATCGGGAGCTGGAGCGGGCAGGGTTCATCGAAACGGCGCCGGGGCGCGGCACGTATGTCAAAGCCGCCCAGGCCCCGACCATGTCGGCCAAGGTGCGTCAAATGCGCCTGGCAACTGCCGTCGAGGTGATGGTGGCCGAGGCCAGGGCGCTCGGGTTTGAGAAAGAGGAGATTATCGCAGCGGTTCGGGCCGCTTTAGGGCGTGAAACCGGAGACGACGGGCCAACGGACGGCCGGCTTGACGGGAAGGAGGCGGGATCATGACCGTCGTCCAAAGGGCAGTGCTGGGCACCGACGAGGTCGCCATCGTGTGCGAGGGACTGACCAAACGCTACGGCGCCGCGGTAGCCGTGGACGGCATCGATTGGGTTGTACCAAAGGGCAGCGTGACGGGGTTGGTGGGCCCCAACGGCGCGGGCAAATCGACGACGCTCAAGATGCTCATTGGACTCGTGCGCCCCACCGCGGGCATGGCACGGGTGCTCGGTCGCGATGTAGTGGCCGCTAGCCTCGAGATTCGGGAGCGCACCGGCTACATGCCGGAAGAGGACTCGCTTTTTCGTTGGCTGACCGCGGAGGATGCGATGGCCTTCTCACGCCGGCTTTATCCGACTTGGAGTGACGTCCTGGCGCGGGAGACCCTCGACGTGTTCGGCTTGCCCATCAAGGTCCCGGTTTCCAAGATGTCCAAGGGCATGAAGCGCCAGCTGTCCCTGGCCCTCACGGTCGCGCAGCGACCTGAACTGCTCTTGCTGGACGAGCCGACCTCCGGCTTGGATCCCGAGCGGCGCAGGGACTTCCTCAACGTCATCCTGGGCGCGGTTGCCCGTGAGGGCGTCACCGTCGTCATGTCATCCCACCAGTTGCATGAGGTCGAGCGCGTCGCAGACCGGGTGGCCTTCATGCGGAACGGACGCATTGTCCGGGAATGCGATCTGGATGAGCTCAAGGAGGCCGCGCGACGCATCCGCGTCGTGTTTCAAGGCCAGCCGCCGGCGGACCTCGGGACGTGGGAAGGCGTCGTCCGGGTCGAGACCGACGGGAAGCTGCATCTTCTACAGGTTAGCGGTGACATCGATGCGCTGGTGGCTCGCCTCAGGGCATATAACCCGTTTGTCGTCGAGGTGGTCGAGCGGAATCTCGAGGAGCTCTATTTCGAAACGGCCGGAAAGGAGGGCTCTCGCCCATGACGGCGGCGGTGCGCGCACTTTGGTACAAAGAGATGCGAGAGGGCCGTTGGAAGTTTGCCATCGCCGCCCTGGTGCTGATCGCGCTCGGGGCCGGCGTGCCGCTGACTTACGAGTTGTTTGGCGGGGTACTCGGGCAGCTCTTGGAGGATACGTCGATCCCGCAGTTCCTCAAGGAGCTGTTGCCGCCGGACCTGTTGCAAATGGGCACGTTCCTGTGGTCCAACTGGCACGCCAAAAATTTGTACCAGACGGTGGTCATCGTGGCCATCATCTTTGGGTCGAGCGCGGTGGCCGGCGAGTTCGCCCGAGGGTCGGCGCAATACCTGTTTTCCCGGCCGGTGTCCCGCGGGACCGTCGTGCTGGTGAAAACAGCGGTAGATCTAATTTGGATCGCCGCGGCGGCGCTGTTGGGGACGCTTGCTTTGGCCGTCACCGCTCGCATCGCCCACGGGTACACGGTGCCGTGGACGTTTTACGCGGGCCTGGTGCCCATCATGGCCGGTGGGGCGTTTGTGTACGGGTTGGCGCTGGTCGTCTCCACGCGCTTAGACGACCCCGTGAGAGCCGGCGTCGCTGCCGCCCTGGTTGCGGCCATATTCTCCATCCCGAGCTTTCTGCCCACCTGGCGGAGCCTGTCGGTGTACGTGCAAATGACGAGCCCGGCGCTGTTTCGCAACGAAACGTTCCCATGGCTGCCCGTACTCGTTATGAGCGCCCTCGCAGCGGGTCTCGTGGCCTCAGCCGCAGCCGCACTTGAGAAGCGGGATATAGCTTAAAGGGAAGGGCGCATGCGCGATTGACGCAGCAAGATGGCGCGAGACCAAGGCGCGGGGAGGTTGGCCAAGTGCTTCTGACGACGACGGATGACCTGAGGGCCGAGTATGAGGTGCTGGGATTGGTGAAAGGAAGTCGCGTGCGCTCCCGGCACGTAGGCCAGGATCTAGTGGCGGGCTTGCGAAAGATCGTCGGCGGCGAGATCACGGAGTACGCGAGGCTTTTGGAAGAAACCCGGGAAGAGGCTATCCAGGAAATGAAGGCTGAAGCCCGGCGGCTCGGTGCCAATGCCATCATTGGGGTTCGGATGGCGACCAACTCTATCACGACCGGCGCCGCCGAGATCGTGGTCTACGGCACGGCTATCCGCATCAAGGGATAAAGCAGTAGGAGGCGTGTTTGGTGCGGGATGAGATCAAAAACCAGCTGCATTTCACAGCCCAATGGCTCAGACAGAGCCTCCGGGACGTCTCGGAGGAGGATGCTACGGCGCGCCCTCAAGGCCTTGTACCCATTGTCTGGCACGTAGGGCATATGGCGTACTACGACGCGTGGCTCGTGCAGGATGTGGCCGGAGGGGAGCTCCTGGTGCCGGCGGGATACCGGGAGCTGTTCCGCCAGGGCAGCACCGGGGACGGGCCGCTGCCGCCGCTGCAGGAGGTGTATGACGCGTTTTGCCGCGCCAATGAAGGGATGATACGCCTTGCGGAGACGGCGGATCTGGACAAAGCGGCCGACGGGGGCAACGAATACGGGACGGTCGGTGGCGCCCTGACGTTTATGAATCTGCACCGGGGCTATCACATCGGCAAGATCTCCACCCTCCGGGCCCTGCTTGGGAAGCCCATGCTCGGATAGGAAGGCAGCCGCGCGACTGAGAGCCCGTCGGCGCGGCGTGTCTGGACAGTGCTGGTGTCGGACGGACTATGATGGCCGTAGAAGCGGGAGCGTCTGCGGGGGCCGCGTCTTTACGCATCCCGGCGGTGAGCGTGGTGATGCCGGTCTTCAACGCCCGTGAGACCCTGGCGCAGGCGGTGGCCAGCATCCGCCGGCAGCGCCGCGTGCAGGTGGAGCTGATCTGCGTCGACGACGGTTCGACGGACGGCAGTCTTGCGCTTTTGGCCGAGATGGCGGCCGCGTATCCGGAACTGCGGGTTATCGCCCAACCGCACCGCGGCATCGTGGCGGCGCTCAACACAGGACTTGAGGCAGCCAGATACGCGCTTATCGCCCGCATGGACGCCGACGACGTGGCGCATCCAGAGCGGCTGGCGCGGCAGGCCGCGTTTCTGCTTAATCATCCGCCCGTCGGGGTGGTGGGCACCCGGGTCCGGTCATTTCCAAAGCGGGCCGTCAGCGACGCCTTTTACGCCTACGAAGCATGGTCCAATCGCCTCGTGCAGCCTGAGGACATCGCTCGCGAGATCTACATCGAAAGCCCGATCGTTCACCCGTCGGCCATGTACCGCCGGGACGAGGTGTTAAGGCTCGGCGGCTACCGCGACGTGCCGTGGCCGGAGGATTACGATCTGTGGCTCCGGTATCACCAAGCGGGCTACCACCTGGCGAAACTGTCCCAGGTGCTGTTGGGCTGGCGGATGTACCCCGAGCGCCTGTCATTCAGTGACCCGCGCTGCTCTCTGGGCGGTTTTATCCGCTGCAAGGCGCATTTCCTCGCGCACGACCCGCGGGTGCGCCGGGGCCCCGTGATCATCTGGGGCGCCGGCATGACCGGGCGCCGGCTGGGAAAGGAGCTGATGCGGGAGGGCGTGGACATCGAGGCGTTTGTGGACATCACGCCCCGTTCCATCGGCCGCACCCGTCACGGTCGGCCTGTCCACGCGATCGATTATCTCAGAGAAACCCGGCGGTTCGTCATTGTCGCCGTGCCCGCGGCCCACGCCCGGGCGGAGATCCGGGCTCAGCTGCGAGCCTGGGGGCGAGAGGAGGGCCGGGATTTCCTGTTTGCGGCATGATAGACCCGCCGTTGCAGCTGCTATCGCACCACTTTCAGACGTCCAGCCGCAACGAGGAGCTGTCGCAAAGGCCTGGAGAACTCGCAGCAGGATGGACTCGTCTGGAACCGAATGTGTGTTCCTGTCGACGCCGACTGAGCTTGCCGGCCTTGCCGGGGAGCCGGTCCAGGCCTCGAGGCCACGCCGGCGAGGATAGGCGGCCCGTACGATGAACGCAGCAGCCTGTCGACGGGACCAACGCGGTCGACGGGTCCGGCCAGATTGTGGGCATTGGGGACGTGGCGGCCCAGACCGAGCAGGTGCTTAAGAACATCGAGGCCACACTAGCCGCGGCTGGGGCCCGCCTCGAACATGTGGTGAAGTGGACGGTGTACGTGGTGCACGGCCATTCGGCCAGGGCCGGGTTTGAGGTGTTCATGCGCTATGGGGGAAAGCGGGGCAAGCCGCCGGCACTGACGGTGGTCTTTGTGGCTGCACTGGCGGATCCGAATTTCCTTGTGGAGATCGAGGCCATTGCCGTCGTCCCCGAGCCGTAATGGATACGGAGGTGCCATGGCATTGCCGCGCCCCTTGCTGGAAGAACTGGACACTCCCGCCCTAGTGGTTGACCTGGCGGTTATGGAACGGAACATCGAGCGGATGGCCGGCCTGGCGCGGCAGACGGGGGTGGGTTTGCGTCCCCATGCCAAGACGCACAAGTCGCCGTGGATCGCCCATCAGCAGCTGCGTGCCGGCGCCATCGGCATCACCGTCGCCAAGCTGGGCGAAGCCGAAGCGATGGTGGAGGCCGGCATCCGGGATATCCTGCTCGCGTATCCCATCCTCGGCGAGCAAAAGCTGTCCCGCCTGGAGCGGTTGCTTAACGAAGCGGACATCATCCTGTCCGTCGACTCGTTGGAGGCGGCGGAGGCCATGGCCCAAGCGGTGCGCCGCAGTGGGCGGGGACGGGCGCGGGTTTTTATCGACGTGGACACGGGCCTCCGCCGCATGGGGCTAGGGCCCGGCATGCCCACGGTGGAGCTGGCCGAGCGGATTGCCCGGATCCAAGGGCTCGAGGTGGCCGGGCTCATGTCCCACGCAGGGCACGTGGCGGCCGCTCGCACCCCTGAGGAGTTGGCGGCGACGGCCCGCCGGGCTGCGGAGGCCTTGGTGGAAACCGCCGAGATCTTGCGCCGGCGCGGCCTGCCTATCGCCCACGTCAGCCCCGGATCGACGCCGGCGGCGTGCTTTGAGGCGCAAGTGTCCGGCGTTACCGAGATTCGGCCAGGAACATATGTCTTCAACGACCGCAACACCATGGATCGGTGGGCGGCCGGAGAGGCCGACTGCGCCCTCACCGTGCTGGCCACAGTGGTGAGTCGCCCGGCGCCCGACCGGGCCGTTATCGACGCAGGGAGCAAGGTGTTCTCTTCCGACCCTTCGGTGCGGGGCGACGGCACCTTTGGGCACGTTGTCGGTTGGCCCGGGGTGCGGCTGCAGCGGCTCAGCGAGGAACACGGCGTTCTGGTTTTCGATCCAGACCATAACGGCGTCCAACTGCGGGTTGGCGATCGGCTGCACATCATTCCCAATCACGTTTGTCCCGCGGTCAACTTGAGCGATGTTCTTTACGGCTATCGCGACGGGCGAGTGGTGCGAGAGATCCCCGTGATGGCCAGGGGGAAGTATCGCTAGCCTGCCGGACAGTGATGCGAACCGCGGCCGCACTCACCCGTTAGCTAGAGGGCTTTCCTCCTGAGGTTTCCTGACTGGTCGCGTCCAGGCGGCGCAGCTCCTCGGTAAAGGCTTCCAGGGGCCACTCGGCCGCCTTGCGGGCCGCCCTGGCTCGCTGTTGCGGGGTCAGATCCGCAAGCACACCGCCCAGTACTTCTTCGGAACGGGTGCGGGCCGCGCTTGAGTAACTGGGTTGGTTGATGACGAAATGCAGCAGGGCAGCCGCGGCCTCTCCTTGGCCCACCAAGGCCAAGTATCGGGCGTAGCCGTGCATGGCCTGCAGCGTCAGGTGCAAGGCGTGGGCATCGATGGACAGCTCCAGCGCTTGGCGCAGGTAGGGCAAGGCCTGGGCCGGGTTGCGCCGGTCGAGAGCGATGAGCGCGAGGTAGTAAGCGATATTGGCCTGGCCGCTCTTGAGGCCCAACTCGACCGCGAGATCAAGGGCTTCCAAGCAGGACGACTCGGCCTCAGCCAATAGCGATCGCTTGTAGGCGAGGAAGCCGGAGTTGCCTAGCACGTAAAAGAGGACGAGCCGGTGACCTCCCTCCTCCGCTACTTGGGGGCGAAGGATCGCGCACCTGGGTGTTCAAAGGTAGAACCCATCGGTCTAAAGGAATTTTGTCCAACGGGGGACGTTGGGAGATGCAAGACGCCCAGTTTAAGCGACTACGCGACCGGGTGTTCGCCCTCTCTGAGCGCCAAGCGTACGCGGAAGCGCTGGCGCTGATTGACGAGCATGCCGAGGCGCTGACGCAGTTCGAGAGCGACCTTCTCTTTTGGCGGGCTTGTCTCTATGGGCGCCTGGGGAACCGCTCCGAGGCCATCAGGGCGCTCCAGTCGGCGGCCGAACGCGGCCACTGGTACCATGAGCGCATGCTCCGGGATCCGGACTTGGACATCATCCGCGATTCCGCGGAACTGGCTGACCTGCAGCGCCTATTTAACGAGCGACACCAGCAGGCGCAAGCGGAGGCGAAACCGGAGCGGCAAGTGTGGGAGCCGGCCGGGCAGCCGTGCGGTCTTTTGGTCGCCCTGCACGGAGCCGGCGGCAGCATCCTGACCGAAGGCGATTACTGGCGCCAAGCGGTACAGCTAGGATGGCGCGTTGCCATGCTGCAGTCATCGCAAGTCTTTGCCCCTCGACGCTACCACTGGCAAGACGCGGCCAAAGCCATAGAAGAAGTGCGCCGCCACCTTGAGGAGATCGGGGAGGGTTCCCCGATCGTGCTCGCGGGCTTCTCGATGGGGGGAGGCTTGGCCATTCGCGCGACGTTGAGCGGATCGATACCGGCCTGCGGGTTCCTGGCTGTCGCTCCGAGTTTTCGCACGGAGCAGATGGGCCCGCTGGTCCAAACGGCGCCCCGCGGCGTCCGGGGATACGTCGTGGTCGGAACCGAGGACTGGTGCTATGGGCCCGCCAAAGAGCTCGCGTTGGCCATGAAGCAAGCTGGTCTGGCCTGCGACGTGGAGGAGCACCCCGGACTCGGCCACGACTACCCAAACGGCTTTGGCTCGAGCCTCCGGCGCGGGCTTTCGTTCCTGCACGGGTAGGCCAACGTCGTCGTCACAGCATGCTGTCTTTTGCACTTCCGGACGGCGTCGTTCGCCGTACCGGTGGGGAGACTACCATTGACCCGCGGTGACCGCCGCATAGGAGACGTCGGTGGAGGCGATGGGGTTGAAGTCGGAACGAATGAAGATGCTGGAAGGCGAGCTTTACGACGCCTCGGACCCGGAGCTGTTGGCGGGCCGGCGCCGGGCGCGGGAACTTCTGCGGCGACTCAACTTTGCACCCGATCCGGATTACGGCAATCCCTCCTCCCGGAGGGCACTGTATGAAGAGCTGTTCGGCGCGGTCGGCGCGGAAGTGGTCATCGAGCCGCCGTTTTACTGCGACTACGGCAAGAACATTTACCTGGGGGACCGGGTGTTTTTCAACTTCGACTGCGTGATCCTTGATCCGGCCGAGGTGCACATCGGCAGCAACGTCTTGTTTGGCCCCGGGGTGCACATCTACACGGCCACCCATCCCCTCGATCCCGACGAGCGGCGGCGGGGACTGGAGTCCGCATTGCCGGTGTACATCGGCAACGACGTGTGGGTCGGCGGCGGCGCGATCATTTGCCCTGGGGTGCGGGTCGGCGACGGGGCCGTCATCGGTGCCGGCGCGGTGGTCACCAAGGAGGTCCCGCCTCGGGTGCTGGCCGCGGGAAACCCGTGCCGAGTGATCCGGGAACTTTAGCCGGCGCGCTCCAAACCGATGCACCGCTTCGACACCCTCGCGCGATCCCCTGGAAGGCGCGACGCGTTGACCAAGTGGTCACTTTCGCGGTAGACTTGAGGTGCTGACCGCGCGGTCACTTTTCGGGCAGCCCCCTTGTCTGCTCCGCGAAAGGCGGTGGTCAGACCGTGACGCAAGGAACCCGCCAACCGGCTCCCGCTCCTGCCATATCCCTGATGCGTTCCTCTCCTGCCATGGCTCTCGTGCGTCTCGCTTGGCGCAACTTGTGGCGCCACAGACAGCGGACCATCCTGCTGCTGGTGGTCGTAACGTACGTGACCTTTCTTACCATCGTGTACTGGAGCTTCGTGGACGGGTACGCGGAGTCGGTCGTCGAGTCGTACGCCCGCTACATCATTGCCCCCGTGCGTATCGCCGCGGATGCTTGGTACGAAGACCCCGACCCGGAGAACCACCTCAGCGATTTGGCGTTCCAGCAGGCACTGGCCGATGTCCCGGGCATCAGGGCGGCCTCGCCGAGGCTTCAGTTTCCCGCGCTCCTCCAATCGGTCTACGTCACCCAGGGGGTTGAAGTCGTGGGGGTCGACCCCGCGGGGGAGCCGCGCTTGAGCCGCATCCCCGGCAAGGTGGCGGAAGGGCGCTGGCTCGCCGGGCCGGGAGAAATCGTTTTGGGGCAAGAGGTGGCCCGCCGCATCGACGCCCGGATCGGCGAGCAGGTGGTGGTGAGCGCCGGGTCACTGGCTGGACCACAGGCCATGGGGCTGCGGGTTGTGGGGATAGTGCGCGGCGGGGTGGCGTTGGTCGATCAAACGGCCGTTATTATTCACCTCGACGACGCCCGCCGCCTTACAGGGGTGTCCACCGCCACCACGCTCGACCTGGACGTTGCCCGGGGGGCGGAGGACGAGGTGGCACGACGAACCCAGGCGGTGTTGCCCGCAGGCGTTACGGCCCGGGGTGTCTGGGACCTCGTCGGGCCGATCAAGGCCGACGTGGAAGCCAACCGGGTGTTTGCCCACGTGTTGGCGCTCATCGTCTACGCCTTCGCCGCGGTGGCCGTGGCCAGTACCGTCTTTGTGAGCGTGATGGAACGGACTCGGGAGTTGGGCGTCATCTCCGCTCTGGGCGTGCCGCCCGGCCGTCTGGGGGCGCTGGTGACGCTGGAGGCGTTGTTCACGTGTGTTCTAGGCTGGCTTGCGGGTTTGGGCCTAGGCTACGCGTTCGCTTGGCTTCTCGCCAGCTACAACATCCTCGGCCCGCTGTTTGGCGCCGTCAGCGCCAGCATGCCGACGGCGGGCTTGAGCGAGGAGGTGTACGGCGCGGTGCGGGCCGTCTATGTGGTGTACTCCGGCATGGTGATCGCCGCGGCGGTCGTCCTGAGCGCCCTGGTCCCGGGGCGGCGGGCGGCACGCCTGCGGACCGCGATCGCCATGCGGGCGTTCGCTGCGGTTGTGGGCATCGTGGTGGCTCTAACAGTGGCTGGCGTTGCAGCCGCGACCCAGGGCGCGGTGCACCCCGGGGTGGACGCCACCGGCGTGTTAGAGGCGGTGGTGGACAACTGGCGCGGCGGGCCGTTGCGGGGCACTTACACGTTCACGATTGAGCGGCCGGGCCGGACCACGGAGTACGTGATGGAGATCGTCGCGGACGGTCAAGACCGCGGTCTCATCAGGATCGTCGCGCCGCCCCGGGAAGCCGGGCAGGCGTTTCTGATGGACGGTGCTGATCTTTGGCTGTACAACGCCCGCTTAGGCCGCTCTCTCCGGCTTCCTCCCAGCGGTCGCAGCAACGCCTTCCTGAGTTCGGACGTGAGCTACAACGACATTGTCGGCCGGGACATCGAGAAGGACTACACCGCGATGTTCGCCGCCCCTGAAGCGGCCGGCGGCCGTGGGACGGACGCCACCATCGTGCTCGAGCTCACCCCGCGCCAGGGCGCCCCGACGCCCTATGGCCGTGTCGTCATCGGCGTCGAGGAGACCAGCTTGACGCCGCAGTGGCTCGACTACTACGACCAGCGGGGCCGAGTCGTCAAGCGCTTGACGCTCTCGGAGTATCTCGAGGTCGGGGGTAGTCGTCTGCCCCAGCTGATGGTGGTGGAGGACCTGACCAAGCAAGGGTACAGGACCCTTGTTCGCCTGTCGGGCGTGGAGTTGGACACGTCGGTTCCCGACGCCTGCTTCACGCTGCAAGCGTTGGAAAGAGGGTGCCGGTGAGTGTGGGGATTGGCCTGGCGCAATGTCTGGCGACATAAAACCCGGAGCTTCGTGGCTGGCGGTGCGGTGGCAGTGGCCGTTGTGTTTACGCTCGTTTTCTTCGGGTTTGTCACCGCCACCATGAACGGCATGGTCGAAGTGTTGACTTCCGAGTCAGGCCATCTGCAGATCACTCATGCCCAAGCGAAGGAAGCTCAGGACTTTGACGCACGCCTCATCCGCAACGCGGCTGAGGTGGAAATGGCGCTCCTCAAGGAACTGCGGGGTGTCCGGCTGCGGCGGCTCTTGGAAGTACCTGCCCTCATCAGCGGCGAAACGCGAGCCCGTGGGGCCATGGTCGTCGGGATGGAGCAGGACGAGGCCCTCGGCGAGCGTTTTGCCAGGGAATACGTCGCGGCCGGCCGGCTCCCCGCCCCCGGCAGTTGGGACGAGATCGCCCTCGGCCAGGCGCTTGCCAAGGCTTTGCAAGTCGAGTTGGGAGATCCGGTCTACGTGTTTGCTCCGGGAACCGACGGCTGGGGTGCAGCTGCCTACACCCTCGTCGGGCTGTTGGACTTCCCCCAGACATCCCACGAGATCCAGGCGGCGTACTTGTCCCTGGAAGGAGCCCAGGAACTGGCTGCACCGGGTGCCGTCACCCGCCTCCAGGTACACCTCGCAGCCGAGCGCGGTGCACCGACGGATGCCTTGGTGGAGGAAACCAAGGCCAGGGCGACAGCCCTGCTGGGGGAGGAGGTGCTGGTCGAAACGTGGCGCGAAGCCTCGCCCGACACGGCCGCGCTCCTCGACATGATGGACCCCGTCATGACCGTCTTTTCCTTCTTCATCTTTGTCCTGGCCGGCCTTATGGTGGTCAACACCATTTACCTGAGCCTGGTGGAGCGCATCCGGGAGTTCGGCGTCATCCTCGCCGTCGGCGCCGACCGGTGGCGGGTGATGCGCATGGTGGTCGCGGAGAGTCTCACTCTGGTACTGGCCGGCACGGCCGTTGGGCTGCTGGCCGGCGGGCTGCTCATCGCGAGCTGGGCGGACGGGTTCCGTATGCCGGGGTTCGATGAGGTCATGGCCGAGTATGGGCTCCCGCTGGTGCTGTACCCATCGGTAACTCCCGTACAGGTGGCCGTCACGGTGACGTTCGCGATTTTCACCGCGCTGGCGGCCGCCCTTTGGCCAGCATGGGTTGCAGGACGCCTGCAGCCCGTGGAAGCCATGCGGCACGCGGCCTAGGGGAGGGATTTGCGGTCATGAAACCGATCTTGCGCGCCGTCAGGCTGACCAAAGTGTACGAGAATGAAGGTGTGAGGACGCCAGCGCTGCAAGGGGTTGACCTGGAGATCGTGCCGGGGGAGTTCACCGCCATCGCGGGCCCGAGCGGCTCCGGCAAGAGCACGCTGCTGCACCTGTTGGGCTGTTTGGACAAGCCGACAGCGGGCGAGACGTGGCTCGGCGAGCGGCGCACCGACCAATTGGACGACGTGTCCCGGGCCCATCTGCGCCTACGGGAGATTGGGTTCGTGTTTCAAGCCTACAACCTTATCCCCGTCCTGACGGCGCTGGAAAACGCGGCCTTTGTCCTGGAGTTGCAGGGAGTACCTAGAGAGGAACGGAACGCGAAGGCGATGGCGGCCCTGGAGGCATTGGGAATCGCGGAACTGGCCCACCGCCGGCCCAACCAGCTGTCCGGCGGCCAGCAACAACGGGTCGCGGTGGCCCGGGCGCTCGCCGCACAACCGCGGGTGGTGTTGGCCGACGAGCCCACGGCCAACCTCGATTCGAAAGCCGGGCTGTCCCTCATCGAGCTCATGAAAAAGCTCAACGAGGAACGGGGCATCACGTTCTTGTTTTCCACCCACGACCCGCGCCTGTTGGAGCACGTGAAGCGCATCATTCGCCTTGAGGACGGCCGCGTGGTGGCTGACGAGCGGGTGGGGGCGGCATGAGCCGCCGCTTAAGTTGGCGCCGGCGCTGGGGGCTTGGGCGTTTGGTGCTGCGGCTGATTCTCGTGACGGGACTCGCCCTGTGGGGCGATCTGTTGGCCGGACCCGGGGCCGTCGCACTGGCCGCGCCTGACCATGGCGTCGAGGCGGCGGTGGCAGGAGAGGCATCAGTGACGGTCGCTCATCAAGCTCACGGTGCAGTGTCCGAGACCGTGGGCGTTTTCGCAGGAAGATTGGCGTTGCAGCTGAATCCGGCGGTCGCTGCGCCGTGGTGGGTTGCGTTGACGGTGGAGCCGTGGTTTCCGGTGGACCTGAGCGGCACCGGCGTTGTCGCGGGTTCCGTTGCCCTTGTGACGGAAGCCTACGCCGGCCTCCGGTTTCCCGCCGTGGATGTGTATGTGGGCCGATTTCAGCTGCCGCTGGAAACCGCCCGCTTGACGATGCCGTTCACGTTGACGCCGCATGACCAAGCCGGGCGCCGGCCGGGGGTCGACGGCGCGCGCACCGATGTGTATTTGCCTACCGGGCGGCTGCAGTTGGGGGTCGTGCGAGCGGGGGAGGAGTGGACGCGGCTTCTAGGCTGGCGGCAGCAACTGGTGGGCTGGGAGGCGACGGGGTACGTACTTTGGCGGGAGGACGGCCTCGCAGCAGGTGTCGGTGCCAGCGGGCTGATAGGATCCACGGTCGTCTACGGGGAATTGTGGAGCCTCAAAGGCGCGCCGGGCCTGCGCGGCAGCGTGGGAGCCACCGGCTACGTGGGCGACTTTTTATGGACTGCGGAGGTCGGCCGGGCGAGCGTTACGGCGGCGGGCGGCGCTGGAGATGAGACCACCGAGGCTTCTGTGGCCGCGGCACAGCTGGCTTATGCGTTTCCTTCCGGGTGGGCGGTGATCGCAGACGCCCTCGTCTTCCTTGACAAGGGAGCGCCTGCCGGAGGTGGGGGGCTTGCAGGGAACGAGCGGGCATACGAGGTGGGTGTTGCCCTCTCCTACGGACTGCTGCCCGGGCAGGCGGAGGTGGAACTGTCGCTCCGCCGCCAGGTGCGGCCGCCCCAGCCGGCCGGGCTCGGACTTGCAGGCGGCCTTCGTTGGTTTTTCTGATCGCTGGAGGCCGACCACGTGACAGTGGAAATCCCGCATACCGAGGATCGGGTTTATGGCATCCGCCGCGGCCGGCGGCGGGGGGCAATTTTGTCCGCCGCGGTCGCGGAGTTTGCCCGCTGGGGCTATGATGCCGCGTCCACCAACCGCATGGCCAAAAGCGCACAAGTGGCCAAAGGACTCCTCTTCCGGCACTTCGGCTCAAAGCAGGACCTCTTCAACGCTGCTCTCGAGTGGGCATGTGAACGGTTGTTTCCCACCGAGGATGAGCCTCTTCCGGCGGATCCGTTCGCGCGGCTGGAGGAGTTTCTCACCCGTAGGTGCGCACGGCTGGCCGCCCATCCGGTGGAGGCGTGGTTCGTCGCCCGCTTCCGGGGCCGTTTGCACTCTGTGTTGAGTCCACCTGCCCGCCGCATCGACGAGCATTATAGCCGGCTGCGGAGCCGATTCCGGGAAGGCGTCGACACCCGCGCCTTCCGGTCTGGTGTCGAGCCCCGAGCCGCCATTGAATTGCTGGCGATGGTGGCGGAAGGGTTTGAAAACCAGGCGTTGGACGGGCTAGCGGAGGTCTTGGCTACTGATGGTCTCCACGCTGCTGCGTCGGTCGCAAACCCAGAGGACGCGCGCCTACGGGCCCGGGCGCTTGCCGACTTGCTGCGCCACGGTCTGTACCGTCCCGGAACTCATCCTGGGGCTCGGCCGGTTTCCCTCGATCCAAAACCGTTTTTCGCGGCGCTGGAGCGGCTCGCACCAGCCGTCCAAGCTGCGGATGAGCGGCGGGAGCGCATTCTCCGTGCCGCCCAGGAGTTGTTTGCCGAGCGCGGCTATAACGGCACGTCTGCCGAAGCGGTCGCGGAGCGTGCCGGGGTGGCCAAGGGCTTGATCTTTCACCACTTTGGGTCTAAGGCCGAGCTCTACCTGGCCTCTGTGGCCGACGCCGCCGCCCGCATCTCAAAGGTCTTTTTCGAACGCGAGGACGGTCCCGAACCGGACCTCATCCGGCGGTTATTGAATTGGACCCGCCGGAAGACGCTTATTTTTCAAGAGCAACCGACTTTATACGGATTGGTGCTTGCCGCCTTGGCCCAGCCGCCTGAGGGTGCGCGAGAGGCGCTGCAGCAATACGTCGCCGAAGCGACGCAGCGCGGCTGGGAACTGATCATGGACGGTGTCGACACCACGTCGTTCCGGCCTGATGTCGAGCCCGCCCAGGCGGTGCAGCTGGTCATGATGGTTACCGACACGTTGGCTGACCGCTTGCTGGTGGAATTGAGCTCTCACCCGCAGAAAGGGCTCAACCTGCTGCCCAGCATCACCGAGCAGACCGCGGTGTACCTGGAGCTTCTGCGGGATGGTCTTGCCGCACCCCGGTGAGCATGAGGCGGCCCCGCGGCTGTCGCCAATCCTTTGCGGCGTCTTTGTCGAACGCCGGCAAACACGGCACAGGAGGACTGGGCATGGCTTTCGCTACCCACAGTCTCAGTGAAAGACCTGACCTATTAGACCAAGTTTTAGAGCTGGACAAAGGCGCGTGGCCTGATTTTCTGCGGTACCGGGACACGCCCCATTGGAAGCACGTGTTCGACACGTTCGCACACCACCAGATTCTTATCTGTGACGGGTCCAACCGGGTGGCAGCGGTGGGGTATATGGTGCCCCTTGTCTGGGACGGCACGTTGACCGATCTTCCGGAAACCCTTGATGAAATCCTCGTACGGGCCTTGCAAACCGAGGAGGAGGGGCGCAAGCCCAACGCCGTCTGCGCGTTGGCCGCCATCGTGGCGCAAGAGTACCAGGGCAGGGGACTTAGCAGGATGATTCTCCGGGAGATGCGCCGGAGCGGCCGGCAACTGGGTTGCGCGGACCTCATCATCCCCGTCCGGCCTACCTGGAAAGCCCGCTATCCCCTTATCCCCTTGGAGGAATACGTCCGCTGGACCCGCACGGATGGTGCGCCCTTTGACCCGTGGCTGCGGGTTCATTGGCGCATGGGCGCTAGCTTTCTCAAGGTCGCCCGGAACACGCTGACTGTAGAGGCGCCTGTTGCCCAGTGGGAGGAGTGGACCGGGGTGCCGATGCCGGGCAGCGGCCAGTACGTCGTGCCCGGCGCTTTGCAGCCTGTGGCTGTCGACCGGGAGGCCGACGTCGGCGTCTACGCAGACCCGCACGTGTGGATGAAGCACCCGCTGGCGAATGCCGCGTGACAATGGTGGCCAAGCGGCGCCCTGTGCAATGGCACCAGCCCCCGTGTCTCGGGTCGTCGCTGCACACGGCCGGCAGGCACGCCGGTAGCGCCGGGACAACCCTTCCCAGGGGCCCACGGCGCTACCGGACGCCGGCGGGAGGCTGGCAGCGCGGCGAATTCTTACAGCAGGCCGACCCGCACCAGACCTTCGCGGATGGACGCCTTTTCGGCCTCGGTGAGAGGCACCACCGGCGGCCGGGCCAGCGCGTTGGGGATCAGGCCCCGCTGGAACATGGCCTCCTTCATGCGCGCGTGGGACGTCGCCGAGGGCTCGTCCATGCGATAGACGGCTTGCTTCAGCTCGTAGATGCGATCGTACACCCGCTTGGCCTCGGGCAGGTCCTGCGCCCATACCGCCCGCACCAGGGCGACGATGAGGTCAGGGACAAAGGAAGCGAAGCCGACGAGCGCACCGTCCATCCCCTGCACCAGGGTGGGCAGCAAGTACTCGTCGTGGCACGTCCACAGGGCCAGGTGGGGCGCTTCCTTGCGCAGCGTGCGCACGTGCAGCTCATAGGTGGCCATGTCCCGTTCACCCATCTTGACGGCGATGACGTTCGGGATCTCGCTCATGGCCAACAGCTGCTGCAAGTTGTAGCTGGCCTTGGTCCACTTGGGGTACTGATGCACGATGATGGAAATGTCAATGGCCTTAGCCACGCCCCGGAAAAACTCTACCGGCGACTCGGGCTGCATGCCGAACCGCAACCACGAGTGGGGCGGCATCAGCAGGATGCCCTGGCCGCCAGCCTCTTGGACGGCCCGGGCATGCTTGGCTGCTTCGATGGTGCCCTCGGCGGATACGCCGGAGAAGACGGGGATACGGCCCTTAAGTTCCGAGACGGCGATGCGCACCACTTCTGCCCGTTCCTCGGGCAGTAGGGACTGGATTTCGCCCGTGTGGCCATTGACGACAATTCCCTTAACGCCGTCGTGGCTCGCCACCCAGTTGACGAGGCGCCTGAAGCCTTCCTCGTCAATGCTGTAGTCGTCCTTGAACGGTACCAGGACGGCCGGGAATACCCCGCGCAGTTCTTCGCGAACCATGCAAAAAACCCTCCTCACTCAAAAGAGTACGTTGGTCTATGCCGTCGGCGGCGACGCCGTACTGGCCTTGCGCGTCAGCCCCTGTACCAAGTAGACCATCACGGCCAGGGCGATGAGGGCGGTGCCCATGATGTCCGTGGTAAGGCCGGGGTCGAGAAGGAGCAGGGCCGCTGCCCCTAAGAACACCCGCGACACTGCAGGCCACCAAATGAAGAGATAGCCCTCGAGGGCGGCTACGAAACACATGACGCCGATGGTCGCGGTCAGCACCGCTTGGATGACCGCACCTGCCGCGCCGTCCAAGAGCAGGGCCGGCGACGTGGCAAACAGGTAGGGCATGATAAAGGCCGGCAACGCCATGCGAAAGGCCACCAGGCCGGTCCGATTGGGACTGGCGTCGGCCAGGGCGGCACCCGCGTACGCCGTCAGCGCGACCGGCGGCGTCAGGCCCGCCACGCAGGCAAAGATGAACATGAACATGTGGGCCGCCAAGGGAGTGATCCCCATTTGAATCAGCGGGTTGGCCAGGGTGGCAGCGAGGATGATGTAAACCGCGGTGATGGGCATGCCGCAACCCAGGATGATGGCCGCCACCATGGTGAGGGCAAGAGCGATCAGCGGGTTGCCGCCCGACAAGCTCACGACGGCCGTGGCCAGCTTAGCGCCGACACCGGTAATGGAGACGACGCCCACAATGATCCCGGCGGCGGCGCACGCGGCCGCAATGGGCATCACGTGCCGGGATCCTTCATCAAGGGCTTGAATCACGTGGCGCCATGTCGGGCGTGTTTCCTCGTTGAGAAACGCCGTTCCAAAAGCCAATAGGGATGCCCAAAAGGCCGCCCGCATGGGGTTCCAGTCCATCATGATGCTGCCGATGAGAAACACCAACGGTACGGCCAGATGGACCTTTCTCAAGACCTTCGGCCACAGGTCCCGCAGCTCGTCGGCCGAGGTGGGTTTTAGCCCGAGTTTCACGGCTTGGGAATCCACCGCCAGAAACAGGGCGAAGAAGTAGAGCAGCGCCGGCACAAGGGCGGCTAGCGCCACGTCCTTATACGGGCGGCCGAGGTACTCGGCCATGATAAACGCACCGGCCCCCATGATGGGTGGCATGAAGGCGCCGCCTGTAGATGCGACGGCCTCTACCGCCCCCGCCACCGCCGGTGGGTAGCCCACCCGTTTCATAAGGGGAATCGTAAAGGTGCCGGTGGTCACCACATTGGCGACCGGGGCCCCCGAGATGGTGCCCATGAGAGCGCTGGCGAACACCGCCGTCTTGGCCGGCCCGCCCCGGAAGCGGCCACCGATGGCGTAGGACAAATCCACGAACCAACTGCCGGTGCCGAAGGCGCTTAAGGCCGCGCCGAAGATGACGAACAGGATGATATAGGTGGCGGAGACGCCCATCGGCGTTCCGAACACGCCTTCGGTGGTCATGAAGAGGAAGTCTACCAGGCGCCGGAAGCCCACACCACGGTGAGCGAGCACGCCGGGGAAGTACGGGCCGTAGAGGGCGTAAACCAGGAACAACCCCGCGACCACACTCAAGGTGAGCCCAGCGTGCTTTGCGGCCACCACCAGCGCGAGGATGATGGTAATGGTGCCCATCACCGTGTCGGTGATGGGCACGTCGCCCACCTTCAGCACCCGCTCAGGCCACACGAGGACCGCGTACAGCCCGCTCACAGCCGCTGCCGCGGCCAGAGCCCAGTGGTACCATCGGGGGCCCTTGTCGCTCTTC
>LZRQ01000026.1 GCA_002159155.1 Firmicutes bacterium ZCTH02-B6 | reverse complement strand
GGCTCCCACAGCGCAGCCCAGAACCACGACCAGCCACCGGCCTCCGCAGGCTCCTGCGTGCGGGGGCACAAGGCCCAAGGAGCGGACGCCCGACAGGCGCCCGCTCCCTGTGTACGTCATCCGCCTCTCACTCCAGCACGCCGATTTCCCGGAAGTACCGCTCGGCGCCCGGGTGCAGCGGGATGGGCGAATGGATGCCGTTTTCCGGCACGAGCTGCAGCGCCACCGGGTGCACGTTGTGCAGCTGGGCGGCGTTCTCATAGATGGTCTTTACGATCTGGTACGCCACATCGTCCGGCATGGAGCGATGAGCGATGAGCACGTTGGAGTCGCCCAACGCCACGGTGTCATGGTCGACCCCGCGGTAGGTGCCCGCCGGGATGACCGTCCGGACGAAATAGGGGTACTTCTCGATGATGCGCTCGAGCATGTCGTCCTCGAGCGAGATCAGGTCGATCTCCCGCACGGTGGCCATCTGCTCCACGGCTGCGCCCGGATAGGCAAAGTTCAGGAAGACGACATCGACGACCCTGTCCACCAGCGCCTCGGCCGACTCGTTCTGCGAGAGCCGCGCCCGGGTGAAATCCCGGTCAGGGTCGATGCCGTAAACGTCCAAAATGGCCAGTGCGATGGTTTCCGCGCCGCTGCCCGGCGCCTCGGTGGAAACGCGGCGGCCCCGCAGTTGGTGCACGCTGGTGATCCCAGACTCCTTGAGGGTCACGATATGTTGGGGCGCCGGGTACATTTGAAACAGCGCGACGATGTCGAGAGGCTGGTCAAAGGGCGGCAGGCCATGGCGGGCGTTGTACGCGACGCTGCCGAGCACCATGCCCATGTCGGAAAAGCCATTGCCCACCAGGCGAGCGTTCTCGACGGACGCGGCCGTCGATTCGGCGGTGACGATGAAACCCGGCATATGCCGCGACAAGAGATCCGCCATCGCCCCTCCCAAGGGGAAGTACACCCCGCCCGGCCCGCCGGTGGAAATGCTCAAAAACCGCGTCTGGGCGCCTGCGACCGGTGCCAGCAAGGCCAGCATCAAGCTTGCGGCCAACGCCAGGGTAAGGCTGCGAACTCCCAGAGTGCGCATGTGTCACCCTCCTCTTGGCTTGTCGTCGTCGGCAAAAGGCAGCTTGTCCTCATCGGTGAGCGGCATCAACCGGCGTTCCCACTGCCCGTTTACCCCTGTGCCATCCCCCCTCGCACTGGTGTATGCGTCCTCATACAGCTGCTGCTCCCGCCAGAGGGCCTCCCTCGCACCGAGCACGTGCATGGTGTGGATTTCGTCATGCAGGGCGACGCCCAGAATGAGGGCATTGACCACGCTTAAGGGCGCGGCGAATGACTCGATGAAGGCATTAAAGTCCGTCACCGTCGGCAGCGTCACATCAGCCAACGCCGCCAGCGGCGAGAGCGGGCTGTCGGTGATCACGATGGTGGGGACGCGCCGGCCCCGCACAAACCGCAGCATGTCCGCGGTCCAGCGCGTATAGCGAGGCACGCTGATGCCTACCACCACGTCTTCCGGGCCCGCCATGTCCAGCTGCTCCCAAAAGTCGCCGATGCCAAGGTCCACCCGGACGGCGTCCTTGCCCAGGTAATGCAAAGCGGTGGTTAATAGCACGGCCACGCACGCGGACGTGCGCAGGCCGACGACGTAGGTACGCCGGGCGCCGGCCAGCATAGCCACAGCGCGATCAAAAGCTTCCTTGGGCAGGTTTTGGAACGTGCGGTTGATGTTGGCCACATCGTTCCGCCATACGGCCTGCAGCGTGTCGCTGAGCTCCCGCACCGCCTCCCGCCCGGCCTGCATCCGCTCGACGGTGGACAATCGCTGCTTAAGGCTGTTTTGCAAGGCCCGTTGCATGTCCGGATAGCCCGGGAAACCGACGGCCATCGCGAACCGCACGACAGTCGACTCGCTGACCCCGACCCGCTGGCCCAGCTCCCGCGCCGTCAGAAAGGCGCAGTCCTCCGGGCGCTCCAGGATGTACTCGGCGATGGCCCGCTGGTTGCGGCTCATCCGGGGTTGCACGGCCTGAAACCGCTCGATGAAAGATTTCAAGGGCATGCCTCCTTGCCGAAACGACGGCACAGTTGCACCATTCTATCTCTATGCAGGATTTCCTGCACCATTCCCCACATTTGTCGCCAATTAGCCACGGGGTTTCCAAGGTCGGAGGTCCCGCTAAAGAGGACTCTGCTCGTCGATAGCCAACTACTGCCGGGAGGAGGGAAGCCATTGTGCTGATCGTTCTGCGGATCGCGCTCTACATCCAGGTGCTGCTGGGTCTTGGCCGTTTCTTTGGCCTCGTGCCCAACCAGCGGGTCTGGGAAACCCACATTTCCTTGGGCGTCGTCATCGCGGTGCTGGCGCTCCTGGCGCTTGGGCCCCACCCGCGGCTGCGGCCGGACACCATGCGTACCGTCGCCCGCTTCATGCCGCTGGTGACGCTGTTGTGGGGACTGGCCATGTGGCAGGACCTGCTGGTGGGCCGGACGGTGACCATGATCCACATGCTGCTTGGGTTGATCTCCGTCGGCCTCGTGGAGCGGGCATCGGCCCAGCAAAAGCGGGCCCTGGAAGGAGACCGCCGCTAGGCTGGGCGCCGGGCGGCGGACGGCTCACAAGCGGCAGACGTTATGGCGGGGGCGGCTCGAGACATGAGCCGCCCCTTGCTAGTTTTCTCCATGCTCCCGAAACCAGGCCACGGTGCGCCGGATGCCTTCCGCCAGCGTCACCGTCGCCGACCAGCCTGCCTGCATGAGCTTGCCCGCGTCAATGACGCTGCGCTCCAGATCCCCAGGCCGCGGCGGCGCCGGCTCCACCTGCGCCTGCACGCCAACGGCCGCTTCCACGGCCGCCAGCACCTGCCGGGTGGTGCTTCCCACCCCGGTGCCCACGTTATAGCACCCGTCCAGTCCCTGCTCAACTGCAAGCAGGTTGGCCCGCACCACGTCGCCCACCCAGACGTAGTCCCGCACACAGCCGTCATCCCCCGGCTCCCGGCGGGCAAACAGCGTCACCGGCTGGCCCTTGAGCAGGCGACCGGCGAAAATGGCCACGACCCCTGCCTCGCCATAGGGGTCCTGGCGGGGCCCGTACACGTTCGCGTAGCGCAGGACCGTGTATTTGAGCCCAAAGTTTTGCCGGTAAACATCCAGGTATTGCTCAAACGCGGCCTTGCTGGCCCCGTAGGGGCTCTTGGGCTTGAGCGGCCACTCCTCCGTGGCCTTTCTGCCTTCGGGCACCTCGCCGTAGATCGCGCCGCCCGTGGAGGCAAACACGACCCGCTCCACCCCGGCCCGGCGGGCGGCATCCAATAGGTGCAAACCGCCCAGCACGTTAACGGCCGCGTCGGTGGCCGGCTCATCCACGGACACTTTCACGGACGCCTGCGCTGCCTGGTGAAACACGTGGGTCGGCCGGAAGGCCTCCACAGCCTTGCGCACCGCGTCCGCGTCCCGCAGGTCCACCTCAAACAGCTCGGCACTCGGCGGCACGTTGACCCGCTTACCTGAGACGAAGTTGTCCAGCACGGCTACCCGTGCACCCCGCTCTATGAGCGCGTCGACGAGGTGGCTCCCGATAAACCCGGCGCCACCCGTCACCAGAGCGCGCATGCCGGCATAAGCACTCTGATTCGTTGGCGCGTTGACTCCGGTCATGACCTCTGTCTCAAACCTCCGGCTGCTCTTCTCGCGGCTGCCCGCGGGCGCGCCGGGGGCCGCACCGACCGCCCCGACCGCGTCCCCCCCAGGACCGCCGCCTGCCATGTTCCTCCTTTTCAGGTCGGGATCCTTCCCCGCGCCACGGGCGCACGGAAACGATAGGTCAGGTCGCCCATCGCCGCGTCGCCACGGACTTGGGTGATTGTATTATGATATTACAGAAGGAATCACCCCGGGTTCGTGGAAGCCTTTGTCTAACAAAAAAGGGATGATTTTGTGGCACCCGTCGCCGGTTCGCTGGCGCGCCTGCGCCGCGCCTTGATCCCCGATGGATTCCTCCGCGGACTCGTCTTCATCTTGATCGGTGCTCCCATCATGGCCTTCGGGCTGTACCTTACCATGCGCACCACTTGGGGCGTCGGCCCGTGGGACGTGCTTCACATCGGGCTGGCCCAGCAGGTCGGGTTTTCCGTCGGCCGTGCCCACCAGCTGACGGGACTGTCGCTAGTGCTCATGACCCTGGCTTTGGGCGGGCGTACGGTGACGCTGGTCACCCTGCTCAACACCACTCTGGTAGGCTTGTGGATCGACCTGTACATCGGCTGGGACATGGTGCCGCTCCTTGCGGGCTGGGCAGGTCTCATTTACGTCGCCCTGGGAGTCGCCGTGCTGGGCTTTGGCATCGCGCTCTATCTCCACCCGGGCCTGGGCGCAGGTCCGCGGGACGGGCTCATGCTGACGTTGGCCCAGCGCACTGGACAGCCGTTGTACCGGGTCAAAATGGCCATGGACATCTCCGCCATGCTGACGGGGCTGCTCTTGGGCGGGCCTGCGGGGCTAGGAACCCTCGTGGTCGCCTTTGGCCTCGGCCCCGCCATTCACTTCTTCCGCCATCTGCTGCACCACGCCGAAGCGCACGCCAGGTCCCGTTTCCAGCGGGCTGCTGCGCGCCCGACGGCGTACCACGAAGGGAGGACAACCCGATGACGGAGCTCACGGCGCAAACCGGTACCAGGACGTATGGTCTGTTCGTGGACGGCCAATGGGAACCAGCCGGCAGCGGCCGCACGTTTCCCGTGACGGACCCCGCCACCGGGGCAACGGTGGCCTTCGTGGCCGACGCGGGCGCGGATGACGCGCGCCGCGCCATCGAGGCCGCCTACCGGGCGTTTCCGGCGTGGTCCCGCACGCCGGCGGTCGACCGCAGCCGCATCCTGCGGCACGTGGCGGCCCTCATGCGGGAGCGGAAAGAACCGCTGGCCCGCCAATTGACGCGGGAGGGCGGCAAGCCGATCCGGGAAGCCCGCGGCGAGATCGAATACGCCGCCGGGTTTCTCGACTGGTTCGCGGGCGAAGCCGAACGGGTCTACGGCGACATTATCCCCCACTGGACTTTTGGAAAGCGGCACCTGGTGCTCAAGCAGCCTATCGGTGTCGTCGCCGCCATCACGCCGTGGAACTTCCCGGCGGCCATGGTGACCCGTAAGGTCGCGCCGGCGCTGGCCGCCGGCTGCACTGTCGTCTTGAAGCCCGCCGAGCAGACGCCGCTCACGGCCCTGGCCCTCGCGGAGCTGTTTGCCCAAGCCGGCCTGCCGCCGGGCGTCCTCAACATCGTCCCGACCTCGGATCCCCGCCCTGTGGGCGAGGAGATGCTTCACAACGAGCTGGTACGCAAGATCACGTTTACCGGCTCCACCGAGGTGGGCAAGTACCTGATGCGTGAGGCGGCCGGCCAGGTCAAGCGCGTCTCGCTGGAGCTGGGCGGGCACGCCCCCGTCATCATCTTTGACGACGCTGACCTGGACAAAGCCGTTGCCGGCACGCTCGCGTCCAAGTTTCGCAACATGGGCCAGACGTGCGTCTGCGCCAACCGCATCTACGTGCAGCGGGGGATCCTCGACGCCTTTGCCCAGCGTTTTGCCGAGGCCGTGCGCAGCTTGAAGGTGGGCCACGGGCTCGAGGAAGACGTGCAGGTGGGGCCGCTTATCGACGCGGCGGGCCTGGAAAAGGTCAAGAGCCATGTGGACGACGCCGTGGCAAAAGGGGCGCGGGTCCTCACCGGCGGGCACGTCATCACGGGCGACGGTTTCTCGGGCGGCTGCTGGTACGCGCCAACGGTCCTGGTGGACATGCACGACGAGATGCGCATTATGAAGGAAGAAACCTTTGGCCCCGTGGCGCCCATCATCGCGTTTGACACCGAAGCGGAGGCTTACCGCCGGGCCAACGACAGCCGATACGGGCTGGCGGCCTACGTCTTCACCGAAAACATCAACCGCGCCCTGCGGGCCGCGGAGCGGCTTGAGTACGGCATCGTGGGGGTCAACGAGGGGCTGCCGTCGACGCCGCAAGTGCCCTTCGGCGGCTTCAAGGAAAGCGGTATCGGCCGCGAGGGCGGGCCGTACGGCATCCACGAGTTCCTCGAGGTCAAGATGGTGGGCCTGGCCATCGACGAAACCGTGCCGGGCGAATGACGCTGGCGACTCACATTGGCGAGGCGCCTGGGCGAGTCACGCAGACGAACGTTACGGGACCGGCTTGCCGGCCGCGGGCCGGTCCCTTCTGGCATGCACAGGGAGGTGGACGCTTTGGAGTACGTCAAGCTCGGGCGTGCGGGTGTAAAGGTTTCGCGCTTGTGCCTCGGATGCCTCAACTTTGGCTGGGTGACGGACGAAGCCGAGTCCATCCGCATCATTCACCGGGCTTTGGACGCGGGCATCAACTTCATCGACACCGCCAACGTCTACAGCCGCGGCCTGTCGGAGGAGATCGTCGGCGAGGCCCTGGCCGGGCGGCGGGACCAGGTGATTCTCGCCACCAAGTTCTCACGGCCCGTGGGAGACGGCCCTAACGACCGGGGCAACAGCCGCTGGCACATCATGCGGGAAGTGGAAGGGAGCCTGCGGCGCCTAAAGACGGACTACATCGACCTCTACCAGGTCCACCGGCCCGACCCCGACACGCCCTTGGACGAAACGTTGAGCGCACTGACGGACCTCGTCCGCCAAGGCAAGGTGCGTTACATCGGCACCTCCACCTTCCCAGCATGGCAGCTGTGCGAAAGCCTCTGGATTTCGGAACGGATGGGCTATGAGCGGTTCGTATGCGAGCAACCGCCCTACAACATCCTCAACCGCGGCATCGAGCGGGAGCTCCTGCCCTTCGCCCAGAAGCACGGGTTTGCCATCATCCCCTGGAGCCCGCTGGCGGCCGGCTGGCTGTCGGGCAAGTACCGCCGGGGTGAGGCGCCGCCGCCCGATTCCCGGGCCGTGCGCCGCAACTGGGACCTAGAGTCGGAGCTGAGCGCCAAACGGTTTGCGGTGGTCGAGCAATTGGAAGGCTTGGCCAAGGAGATCGGGCGCACCATCAGCCAACTGGCCCTCAACTGGCTCTTGCAGCAGCCCGCGGTGACCGCCCCCATTATCGGCCCGCGGACCATGGAGCAGCTCGAGGACAACTTGGCCGCTTTCGGCTGGTCGCTGGCCCCGGAGCATCTGGAGTTCATCGACCGGCTGGTGCCGCCAGGGACGGAGATTCACCCGATGTATTAGGGCCGGCCGGCAAGCGGTCCGGCGCACCGTCGCACGCAAACGGGGCGGGTTTCACCGGGGCCGCCTCAAGCGCTCCCGCCTCACACGCTAAGGAATTCCACCCGCACCGCCCGCCCGCCGTCCCGCTCGACGCGGCTCTTTACGCCGAAGACGGTTGCGATGAGGTCCTCGTTGAGCACGCTCTGGGCGGCCCCGCAGGCGGCGACTCGCCCTGCCTGCAGCACCAGCAGCCGGTCGCAGTAGCGCAAGGCCCAGTTGAGGTCGTGGATGGCCATCACCACCGTCCAGCCGTGGCGCTCCCGGAGCCCGCTGACCAGGTTGAGCACTTCCAGCTGGTAGCGCACGTCCAGGTTGGCGATGGGTTCGTCGAGAAACAGCACCCGGGGCTGTTGGGCCAAAGCCCGGGCCAAGAACACCCGCTGGCGCTCGCCGCCCGAAAGATCCGTCACCGGCCGGTCCTCAAGATGCGAGACGCCCGTCGCCGCCATGGCCGCCTGCACGGCCTCCTGGTCGGCCGCCCGCCAGCCCTCAAACAGCCGCCGGTACGGGTAGCGGCCCATGCTCACCACATCCCGCACGGTGAAGCCAAAGCCGATGGCCGGGTTTTGGCTCACAAACCCGATCCGCCGCGCCCGTTCCCGGTCAGGCAGCTCCGTCAAGGGCCGGCCTTGCCATAGCACCCGCCCTGCGGTTGGCCGCGCAAGTCCCGCCAACACCCGCATGAGGGTCGTCTTTCCTGCCCCATTGGGGCCAATGATGCCGAGAAACTCCCCGGAAACGACGTGCGCGTCCACGCCCTGCAAAATGGTGTGCCCGTGGACCCGGTACGAGACGGCCTCTGCCCGCAAGATCGCCTCCACGGTCAGCTCCACCTCACCATCGCGCGGCGCTTGGCCAAGAGGTACAGGAAAAACGGCACCCCGGCCAGTGCGGTGACGATCCCGGTGCGCAGCTCCACCGGGCTAAAGGCCGTGCGCGCCAGGAGGTCCGCCAGGATGAGGAAGCTCGCGCCCAGCAAGCCGCTGGCGGGCAGCAGCCACCGGTGATCGGGACCGATCAGCAGGCGCACGATGTGGGGGACGATGAGGCCGACGAAGCCAATGACTCCGGTCACGGACACCGCGGCGCCGGTTGCCAGCGCCGCCAACACCATGACCCAACGCTTCGTTCGCTCCACGGGCACGCCGAGGGCCCGGGCGTCGTCCTCACCGCCCATCAGTAGGTTGAGTTCCCGGGACAAGAGCCACAGGCCGCCGCAGCCCACAGCCACCGGCGGCGCCATCACCGCCAGGTGCTCCCATCGCTTCCCAGCCAAGTTGCCCATGAGCCAGTACACGATCTGGCGCAGCACGCCGTCTTCGACGAAGTGGTACAAGAGCGCGATGACGGCCCCGGCAAAGGAGCTGACGGCCACCCCTGCCAACAGCAACGTGGCCAGGTCGGTGCGCCCGCCCCTGGTGGCTAGGGCGTACACAACGGCCAGAGTCGCCAGCGCCCCCGCAAAGGCCGCGCCAGGCACGAGCCACGGATTCACCAGCGGCCACCCTAGAAAGATGCCTACCACCGCGCCCAGCGCCCCGCCCGACGATACCCCGAGGATGTCCGGCGACGCCAGCGGGTTTTTGAACAATCCCTGCATGGCGGCCCCGCACACCGCCAGGGCGAGTCCCACGACCCCCGCTGCGAGCACCCGCGGCAGGCGTACGGTCCACACGATGGCCTCATACGTCGGATCCAGCGGCCACCCGAGCCCCAGCGCCTTGACCAGGACGACCCGCGCCGTCTCTCCGTAGGGCAACTGCACCGTACCGACTGCCGTGGCCACCACCACGGAAACCGCCAGCAGCCCCATGAACCCCGCCAGCAGCGCCAGCGGGCGCAGGAGCGCCGCGTGCGCCCGTCCGCGCGCCTGAGAAAGGCCGGCCGGAGCGGCCGCCTTTCGCGCCGAGCCGGGTTCCCGCAAGGTCGTCATTGTGAAAAGGCCTCCGGGTGCAGCCGCCGCGCCAGCTCTTCGATGGCGAGAATGTAATGGTGCGTGTGGATCTCCATGTGGTTCACATGGAAGATTTGGCCCGTGCGCCCTGCCTTGACCGCCTGAAGCACGGGATCCCGCCGCAGTTCCTCCGCAAACGCCTCGCCCGAATACGTGATGATGACGTCCGGATTCATCTCGACGACGGCCTCGCGGTCGATGGGCTGCCAGCCGTGGATGCCGTACTCGGCGGCCAAGTTGATGCCCCCGGCCAGCTCGATGATGTCGTGGGCAGACAACCCCGGTCCCGTGGTTCCGCCCCAGTTGTCCAGCACCAGCACCCGCGGCCGCTCGCGGCCGGCGACCCGCTCGGCCACCGCTGCCGCCCGCTGGCGGAACTCCGCCACGATGGCAGCCGCCCGCTCCTCATCGCCAGTAATCTCGCCGATGCGCAGCACCATGTCCAGCGCGTCTTCGACCGTGTCAAAGCCGGTGAAAGTGTAAAGCGTCACGCCTAGATCCCGCAGCTGCCGCACCACGTCGGGATTGTTCCACTCGGTGATCAACACGATGTCCGGGTGGGCCGCCAACACCTGCTCCGCGTTGAGCTGATCCACGATGATCATGTGGTCCTGGATCCGGTCGATCACGTAGGAGCTGGCAGGGTCCAGGGCAAAGCGGGTCACGGCCACCACCCGCGCCGGGTCGGTGATGGAAAGCAGGATGTTGTCCATGGCAAGACCGACGGAGAAGATACGTTGCGGCGGCTGCTCAAGCACAATCGCCTGCCCGAGTTCGTCCACCAGCGTCCTGGGAAACCCCTCGGCGGCAGTCGCCCCTAGGGCCCCGGACAACACCAACGTCAACGCCGCTGCCATGCCCAGCGCAGGGACAAACATCCGCACGGTCGTCAACCCCGGGACCGCATGCCGCAGCACCTTCATACGCCCGAGAGCCCACCCGGCCCGCAGCGCCGCCTGCGGGCGGGCAACGGCCTGCAGGAGCCAAATCACCTGCTGCCAAACCGTCAGAGCCACACCGTACACCGCGCCTGCCTCCTCTGGTCGTCCTTTGGCAACCGACCGGCCGGGCACCGCAAGGGCGGCGCCGTCCGTGAGACCAGGGGAATGGCCACGGGAACAAAAAAACCTGTCCGCAGAGGACAGGTTACAGGGACAGCACGCGCGCTGCCGTTCCCGTACCCGCCCCAAGCCCGAAGGCGTGTACGTCACCCTGACGCAGGCAGGTTTCCTGGCTTCCGGCGGGATGTACGCCGCGGCCTTCCCACGCATGGCGCAGTGACCGCGACCCCACAATTGCCGGTTACAGTGGCGGGACCGCTCGGGATTCGCACCCGATTCCCTTTTACCCCTCAGATGAGGGCACCTGCATCAGTTCAGTTGTCGGTTGCCTTTGTCGGCATCATACACCAGCGGAGGCCGCGAGACAAGACCGCTGGGACGGCGTCTCACCCATCGGTCGGTCGAATCCCGAGCCGCCGCATTCCCACGTAGACCTTCTCCGCGAGGTCTTGCGACGGCCAAACGAGGCGGGTGAGAAACGGCGACCAGCGTCATAGGAAACCGCCGTGCGGCGCCGAATCGGTTGAGCGCAAGGGAGGGAGCGCGCCCATGCGCGGTTTCGAAACTGGACTCGCTCGAAAGGTCGCCATCGTCACCGGCGCAAGCGAAGGCATCGGCAAGGCGACCGCACGGCTGCTCTTTGAACAGCAGGCGCACGTCGTCATGTGCGCCCGCCGGCCGGATGTCCTCGCGGCCGCTGCCAACGAGATCGAGGCCGCAGGCGGGGGCGGCAAACTTCTGCCGGTGCCCGGCGACGTCACCCGGCCCGAGGACATCCAGCGGGTCGTGGACGTGACGATTCAGCACTTTGGAGGGATTGACATCCTGGTCAACAACGCGGGCGGCGCCGATGCGGGACCGTTCCTCGAGCAGGCGGACGAGCGGATCGCCCACGACTTGGAATTGAAGCTCTTTGCTGCCATCCGCTTCACGCGCCTGACGGTGCCGTGGATGATCCAACGGGGCGGCGGCCGCATAGTCAACGTCACGGCCATCGCGGGCAAAAACCCCGGGGCACGCTCCATGCCGTCGTCCATTTCCCGAGCTGCCGGCATCGCCCTGACCAAGGCGTTGTCCAAGGAGCTCGCGCCGCACAACATCCTGGTGAACACGGTCTGCATCGGCAAGGTGAAAAGCGCGCAGCAGGACCGGAGCTGGCAGGCGACCCAGCCCGGGCTTACCCGCGACGAGTACTACCAGCGCCTGGCCCAGGACATCCCGCTCGGGCGCGTTGGGGAGCCCGAGGAAGCCGCCCGGGTCATTGTGTTCCTCGCGTCGGACCTGGCTTCGTACGTCACCGGCTGCGCCATCAACGTGGACGGCGGCCTGTCGCCCTCCGTTTGATGGCGCCACGTCAGCCTGACATAGCCGGCCAACGCGTCCGCTCAGCCCCTGTGACGACGGCACCCGCTTCGGTCGCTGTCAACCGGCTTGCACTGCGAGGGGAACGCCCGCGTCCGCAAGGCCCACGTCCCGCAGCACTTCATCCAGCTCCGCCCGAGTGCCCGGGTCCACCGTCATCGCCGGCAGGCGCACCGCCGGATGCGGGATGGCGCCGCGCCGGAACAGGAGTTCCTTGCGGATCGCCAGGCCGACCCCAGGCTGGCCTTCATAGGCGATAATGGGCAGGTAGCGGTAAAAGACGGCCCGGGCCCCTTCCCTGTCCCCTGCCCGGAAACGCCTATAAACCTCCACCAGTACCTCCGTAAAGGCGAAACCGGTCATGGTGCCGACGGCGCCGCGGCAAAGCTCGTAATAAAACTGCACGCCGCCAAGTCCCCCAAAGACGCCGACGGGCCGCTGGACCTGTGCGAGGATTTGCCCCACTTTGCGGGGCGTGGGCGCTTCTTCGAGCTTGATGTAGCGGCATCCGTCGATTTCGTCGGCGAGACGCACCAAGAGATCTACAGGCATGACGACCCCGGTGTGCACCGGCTCATCTTGCACGACCACGGGCAGCCCGCATTCGCCCGCGAGGCGCCGGTAGTGCTCAAAGATGGCCGCCGGGTTCTGCAGCCGATTGGGTGGCGCCGCCATTACCGCCGCGGCACCGGCTTTGGCCGCGTCTCTGGCCCAGCCAACGGACACGTCCGTCGCATAGTGACTGACGGTCACCACCACGGGAACACGCCCGGCCACAGTCTCCATGACGGCGTCGATCACGAGCGCCCGCTCCGCGTCCCGCAGCTTGTGGGCTTCGCCCATGATGCCAAGGATGGTCAGCCCATGAGCACCGGCCTTGAGCTGGAACTCCACCAGTTGCCGGATACCTGCGGCATCCACCTCACCGTCGGGTGTAAAGGGCGTAGCCATAATGTTGAACACACCCGCCAACGCCAGCTGCTCGCTCACGGTCGCACCCGCTCCTGTACCGCCAGTTTGTGCCTAAGGGATTTTCCTCTCCGTCTCCATGTCCTTCCCCGCGCCAGCCCATGGGGCGTTTCGACGCAGGTTTCCAACACGGCGCTGTCGCAATATACAAGTCAGGAGCTGAGCGCCATGACGCCACCGTTGGACGGGCAGCCGTCCCTCCCCAGCTACCGCACGCTGGGGCAGTTCGGAGCCGCGGAAATTGTCATCAAGCGGTCCCGGTTCATCGGCTGGGGCAGCCCGGTCGAGACGGAAGACGAAGCCCTTGATGTGCTCAACCGTATTCGCACCGAGCATCCCCAGGCCACCCACCACTGCTACGCCTACCGGGTCGGGTTGGGGACGGAAACGATTCGCTTCAGCGACGACGGTGAGCCCGGCGGCACGGCGGGCCGGCCAATTTTGGAGGTGTTGCAGCGGGAGGACCTGCGCAACACCCTCATTGTGGTCACCCGTTACTTTGGCGGGACCCTCTTGGGCGCGGCAGGTCTAGTGCGGGCTTATACGCAGGCTGCCAAGTTGGCGGTGGAGACTTGCGGCGTCGTGCGGCAGGTGCGCCACACCCGCTTCGCCGTCATCCTGGATTACGAGTGGGTAGGCAAGGTTCAGCACTGGCTGCAGCAGCAAGGGGCTATCGTAGAGTCCACCGACTACGGCGCGCAGGCGAAATTCCAATTTCTCGTGCCGCAAAACTTGACCGAGCACGTGCAGCAAACGCTAAGGGACATGACCAACGGCCGGGCGAGCCCAACGGTCCTAGCCGAATTGTACTGGCCAATACCGGACCAAGTGAGCACGGCTGATTAAGTCGGCTCTGTTGCAGACCGCGGGCGACCACGGAACGGCACCCGGCCGGCACATCTGCGCACGTCTGCTTGCAAAAGAGGTGGGGTGCAATGCGCGTCGCACTCAACTGCGACCTGGGGGAAGGCTTCGGCCGCTGGGATCTAGGGGCCGACGAAGAGCTCATGAACTACATCACCGCAGCCAACATCGCCTGCGGCATGCACGCCGGGGACCCGCCCCGGATCGCGGCGACAGTGCGGCTGGCGGCGGCAAAAGGCGTCGGCGTCGGCGCTCACCCCTCCTACCCCGACCTGCAAGGCTTCGGCCGGCGCTACATGGACATGCCTCCCGACGAAATCCGGGATTTCGTGACGTATCAGCTGGGCGCGCTACAGGCCTTTGCCCGCGCCGCCGGCACCCGCGTCGAGCACGTCAAGGCCCACGGGGCCCTGTATAACCGCGCCGCGGACGACGAAGCCACCGCCCGGGCCATCGTGGAGGGCGTCCTCCAGGCCGATCCGGAGCTAGTCGTTGTGGTCCTTGCGGGAAGCCGCTTTGAACAGGTGGCGCGGGACATGGGCGCCCGGGTAGCCTGCGAAGTCTTTGGCGACCGGGCCTACGACGCCAACGGCCGCCTCGTCTCCCGGCGGCAGGCCGGCTCCGTCATCCACGACCCCGAGGTGGTGGCCGAGCGAGTTTGGCGGATGGTGAGCGAGGGGCGGGTCCAGGCCATCACGGGCGAATGGGTGCCTGTCAAGGCCGACACCGTCTGCGTCCACGGCGACAGCCCCGGCGCCGTGGCGCTAGTCGCCCGCATTCGCCAGGTGCTGACCGAACGCGGGGTACAGCTGGTGACCATCGGCCGACTCTTCTAGGCTTCAATACGAGTTGGCTTTCAATAGAAGACGGACTCGAGATCCCGGTCCTCCACAGCGGCCAGTACCCGCTGCAGCCGGTCCGGGTAATCCGTCACGATGCCCCGGGCGCCGAGCCCGATGGCCCGGTACATGCCCTCCTCGTCGTTGATGGTCCACACGTGCAAATCGACGCCCTTGTCCCGCACAACCCGCTGCAGCCCGGCGGTGGCCACCCGCAAGGCCCCTACCCACTCTGGCACCTGCAGCGCCTCGGCCACCGGCGGGACAAACGCGCCCAAGCCCAGCTTCTGGAAGATGAGCAGCCGGTACCCCTCGTTCCAGCCGTAGCCCGTCGGGATGTCCGGCGCCAGGGCCCGGACGCGCTGCACCACCGCGTCGTGCATCGACGACACCATCACCCGGTCGCGCGCCCGTGCCTCATCGATGGCGGCCAGCACCGC
The DNA here is from genome assembly GCA_002159155.1 of Firmicutes bacterium ZCTH02-B6. Classification (GTDB taxonomy): domain Bacteria; phylum Bacillota; class Limnochordia; order Limnochordales; family ZCTH02-B6; genus ZCTH02-B6. Next base: position 21,909 of record LZRQ01000026.1, on the reverse strand, counting down.
CTCCGCCATCCCGGGCGTATCCTCCTTCACCTCGATCAAAAACCGCGCCTGCGGAAACGCCGTCAGCACCTCCGCCAGGGTCGGTACGGTCACGCCCTGCCCCCGCCACGGGTACGTTCGCCCGCCGTCTGCGGTGAAGTGATACCCGGCGTCCAGGGCTTTTATCTCGTCCAACGTCAGGTCGGCCACGCGCCCGCGGCCGTTGGTAGTCCGGTCGACGGTTTCGTCGTGCATGAGGACGAGCGCCCCGTCGCGCGTGCGCCGCACGTCGAGCTCCAAGAGGTCCGCTCGGTGCTTAAGCCCAGCCTCGAACGCGGGCAGGGTGTTCTCCGGCGCCAGGCCGGCCGCTCCCCGGTGACCGATGACCAGCACCCGGTCGCTGTCCAGGATCGCCGGCCGCGCCACCACCGGCACCGCCTGGTGGACGTACACCGTGCTGGCCACCACCAGCGCCAACACGGCTGCCGCGGTCGCCACGTAGTGTTGCACATACCCCCGGGTGACCGCATCCAGTTTGGGCGCGGGTTCACCCCCGGCAAGCCCCAACCGCCTGAACACCAGCGGCGCCCCCAGCGTGATCCAGAGGGTCATGATACTGTAGCCGAGCACCGACGGGATCCCGACGGGGACAAACAGCATGTGCAGGACCAGGAGGACGAAAAAGCCCACGTAGCCGATGACGAGCTTGGCCACCTGCTGCGGCCACGGCACCCGCTCCCGAAACGGCGCGATGTACCCGGCCAGAAGGTCCGACGTCAGAAATCCGATGGCGAACCCTAGGATCAGCTCAGCGGTGCCGGTTTGGTAGAGCGGCAGCAAGACCAACGGGACAACGAAGAGCAACAGCATCTTCATGCGCACCGACAAGCGGCTGCCCACGCCGCGACGCACCAGCCATTCGAAACCGGCCACAAACAAAAACCCAAACAGCCACCCGCCCAGGACGTCCCCGGGGAAGTGAACACCCACATAGAGCCGGGAAACGCCGACCAGGAGGATAAGCGCCACGCACAGCACCGTCAACCAGCGCCGGCGGAAGGCGACAGCCAGATAGCCCCACATGGTCATCGCCCCTTGCGCATGACCCGAGGGGAAACCGGGGCTCGTCTCGGTCACCAGGTGCCGGACCAAGTTTGGATCCGGGCGGGGCATGATGAGGTATTCCTTGACCATGCCGTTAAACCAAAACGAAGCCAGCACCACGCTGACGAGCCGCCGCCCCACCTGCCGGTCTACGCACCAGTAGATGAAGAGGAGGATGACCATGTAGGCGTAGTGGCTGCCCAAGTGCGTAATCAGCACGGCCACCTGGTCCAGCCACGGCCTGGACATGGATTGAAACCACTGGATAAGGCCGACGTCGAACAACTTCCCGGAGCCTCCTTTGGGCCTCAGGCTCGCTGAGTTGGAGAAGCTATTCGGCGGGTTAGGAGAGGCTTCCTTGCCTTTACCCTCCGCAACCCGCCAGCACAGCGTTGCGGTCCCATCGCGCTCAGGCCCGCAACCCCAACCCACTACAGCTATACAAAGAAGCCGGCCGGTTTGTACCGGCCGGCACACCTTTCTCGCTACAGGCGCCGCAGGGCCCGTCGCCCTCGGCTTCCTAGGCTCCTCGACTTCCTAGGCCCCTCGGCTTCCTTAGGCCTGTTCGGCTTCCTCCTTGTCGCCGCGGCAATCCACGATCAACACCGAGCAGGGGAGGTTGGCCACCAGGGACTGGCTGACGCTGCCCAGGATGAGCCCCGCCGCTCTGCCCATGCCGCGGCTGCCCATGACCAGCAGTTCATAGCCCTCCCGGCGCACTACGTCCAGGATTTGCCGGACCACCGAGCCCTCCTCGGCGTGCCTTGCCACCCGGACGCCCTGGAGCCCGGCCTGGCGCACCCGCTCCTCCGCCTCATGCAGCAGCGCCTGCGAACGGCTCTCCAGCTCCTGCATCTCCGTGACCATCCGCTCCGCGAAAGTGCCGTAGGGCGACGCCGCCACGTCCAGGCCGTAGGAGTAGGCCAGCGTGGCCAAGGACGGCCGCACGTGCACAATTCCCAGCGTCCCGGTTTCCATGCACTTGGCCAGCGAGACGGCATGGTCCAGCGCGCGCCATGCGTTGGCCGAGCCGTCAATCGCCACGAGGATGCGCTCAAACATGGCGACCCACCCTTTCGTTTCGGGTCAGCGCGACGCAAGCCGTGTGCGCGCTTCCCCAGGTTCACTTTCATTGTCCCATCTTGCTGAAAGGGGGGCCAGGGTCAGACATCGCAAGAAGGGAAGGACGAATGCCCGTCGTGGTGGCCCATAAGCCCGGGAAACCACTGCCCGGGAAACCCGGGCGTCGACCTCAGCCCTGGCTGGAACCCGGGCCGGCAGGCGGTTGCCGCCGCTGGATGTACACGACGCCGCTGGCCTTGGCGACCAGGGTGTCCCCTTGCCGCACCTCCGCCTCGCCAAATGCGAGCCGACGCCCCAGCGACGTAACGACACCCCTCGCGACGAGCCTACCCGGCTTGGCCGCCTTGATAAAGCTCGTGTTCAACTGCGCCATCACGGTCCGGTATGTTTCGAGATCGATCAACGTCTGCGCGGCGACGCCCACCGCGGTGTCGGCCAGGCTCATGATGACGCCCCCGTGGATGATGCCCGACGAATTTAGGTGACGCTCGTCCGCGTCCAGCACGACGACCGACTCCCCGCTGCCGCGGCGTTCGATGACCATGCCCAGATGCTCCCGGTAACTCACGCTGCGCCCTCCTTGTTGCGTCGACGGCTTTTGCCGGATGATTCGCTTCCCGCCCAGCCGCTCCTGGTCACAAGATTCGCCGGCTGATTCGGGGGACGCCCTACGGCCCAGCGACGGGTGCCCGACTCTGCCGCCCGGAAAAGTGTGACATGAGCTGTTGGCTTTGCTATGCTTGTGGTTGGTGTCACCTGGTCTCGCAGGGTCAGACGCGAATTCCATGTTCGTCAGCCCGCGACCGACCAATAAGACGAAGTGGATGCGGTAGCCAACCGCGCTTTGGAGGTAGCAGGGGAATGTACCAGTTGACGGCCGCGAGCCGGTTTCAGCAGGAAAACCGCCAGCTGCCGGAGTCGGTGCTGACGGAAACCATTATGACGATGGTGTCCCATGCCTCGGTGCGGCAGTACAAGCCCGATCCGGTGCCCGAGGAAGCGTTGGAGGCGATCCTCACCGCCGCCCGCAGCGCGTCCACCTCGTCCAACCTGCAGATGTACAGCATCATCGTCGTGCGGGATCCCGAGCACCGCGAGCAGCTGGCGCAGCTGTCCGGAGACCAGGACCATATTCGACAGGCGCCGCTGTTCCTGGTCTTCGTCGCCGACCTGCACCGGCTGGAGGTGGTCTGCCAGCGCCAGGGCTATCCCTTGGGCGACCGCTACATGGAAATGTTCATTCAGGCGGTGGTGGACACGGCTCTGGCCGCCCAAAACGCGGCCGTCGCAGCGGAGAGCCTTGGGCTGGGGATCTGCTACATCGGCGCCATCCGCAACCGCCCGCTGGAGGTGGCGCAACTCCTCAAGCTGCCACCTCGCACCCTGGCGCTGGTCGGGATGACCGTCGGCTATCCGGAGCGCCCGGCCAAGATCAAGCCGCGCCTGCCGGCCGAGGTAACGGTGCACATGGAGGAGTACAGCGACGCGGCGCTCGAGGAAGGCCTTGCGGCCTACGACAACATCATGGCCGAAACCGGGATCTACAAGAACCGCGAGGTACCCGTCGACGGGCAGCCGGGCGTGACGCGGCTGTACGGCTGGTGCGAGCATTCGGCTCGGCGGATGGCCAAGCCGCACCCCACGCGCCGCGAGATCAAGCGGACCCTGGAGCAGCTGGGCTGGGAATTTGACTGAGACCGGCATGCCGCCAGCTGCCCGGACGAGTCGTCGTCCTGGAATCGACAAGGCGTGACGCCGTTGGAACGGCAAAAGGCCGCCGAAGAGCCGGCGGCCTTTTGCTTTGTCCTGTTGGGCCCTGCCAGACACGCCTTAGCTCAGGTTGGTAAGGACCTCCCGCAGCGTGTCGACGATCCGATCGGCTTCCGCCGCGGTCAACACCAACGGGGGCGAGATGGTGATGCAGTTGCCCAGCCCTGCCCCGGTGCCGCTGGAGCGGCCGACAATGACGCCCCGTTCCTTGCAGCCGCGGATGACGGCGGCCATGCGCGCGCCATCCAGGGGTGTCTTGGCCTCCTTGTCGCTGACGAGCTCGACGGCGGCCAGCAGCCCCTTGCCCCGCACATCGCCCACCCAGGGCAGCTCCCGTAAGGTGTCGAGACCGCTCAGCAGGTGCGCGCCGACGCGGGCGGCATTGCCCGGCAAGTCTTCCCGCTCCATAATCTCGAGGTTCTTCAAGCCCGCCGCACACGCCGCCGCATGGCCGCCCCATGTATTGACCTGAACCGCCTCGCGGCCTTCGTCGGGCTCGCCGAGAAACGCGGCGAACACGTCCTCTGTGGCCAGCACGGCACCGAGCGGCTGGTAGCCGCTGGTAATCCCCTTGGCCACCGTGATCATGTCGGGTTCGAGGCCGTAGTGCTGGTAAGCGAACCACATGCCCGTACGCCCGAAGCCGTTGATGACTTCATCGAGAATCAGCAGCACGCCATAGCGGCGGCAAATATCCTGCACGGCCTGCCAGTATTCGGGCGACGGGATCAAAACGCCTACGCCGCTTTGGATGGGCTCCATGATGACCGCAGCCACGGTTTCGGGGCCTTCGTTGCGTATCGCCTGCTCTAAGGCCCGCGCGGCGGCCAACTCCGAGGCGACGCCCTCAAGCCCAAACGGGCAGCGGTACGGGTACGGCGGCGGCACATGCACAAAGCCGTCGCCGTACGGCCCAAAACGGCGCTTGCGCTCAGGCAGCCCGCCCACGGCCAAGGTGGCCAGACTCGTGCCGTGATAGGCCAGCTGCCGCCCGATGAACTTGTACCGGGGCTCGTTGGGGCGCACCAGGCGCTGGTATTGCCGAGCCAGCTTCATGGCGGCTTCGTTGGCCTCGGTGCCGCTGTTGACAAAATACACGTGGCGCAGCCGCCCGCCCGTCAAGTCGGCCAACTTGTCGGCCAACTCGGCCGCGGGACGGTTGATCTGCAGGTGCGGGTAATACGGAAGGTCCAGCATTTGCTGGTACACGGCTTCCGCGATTTCCCGCCGGCCGTAGCCCACGTTGACGCACCACAGGCCCGCCATGGCGTCCAGATACTCCCGCCCTTCGGCGTCGACAATGGTCGAGCCGTAGGCCCGTTCCACGACCATCAACGGCCGCTTGTCCAGCCCCTTGTGCTGGGTCATCGGGTGCCAGACATGATCCAGGTCCGTCCGGACGATATGTTGGACCGATGGCTTAGCCACGCCGCTCCACCCCCATCCAGTGTGCCGGTCAGTGTGTCGGTCGGCGGCGCCCCGTCAACGCGGCGACACGTTGGCGCCGGGCAACCCCTTGTGCAACGCTTCCACGATGCTGGCCGTCACAGCCTTGAAATCCCGCACGCGAGTATCAATCCAGCAGGTGACTACGGCCGTCACCACGCCGCCAGCGACCTTGCCCGCCAAGACTTGGGGGGCGGGCTCCTTGGCCACGCCGTGGATGCCGGAGACAATCCGCAAGCATTTCTCCCGCAGCTCATCCAGGCCCTCGCCGTTGGTGGCGGTCACTTCCACCTCGACCCGCAGGACGGGCTTGGCGGTGTAGTTGGTGATGGTTCCGTTGAGGATGTTCTTGTTGGGAACGATGACCAGGCGCCCGTCCTGCGTGCGCAGGAGCGTGTCGCGGATGCGGATGTCCTCAACGACGCCCTCGCCGCCGGCCACCGATACCAAATCCCCAATCTTGAACGGGCGCTGCAGCATCAGCATGACGCCGGCCAGGAAGTTCCCAAAGATGTCCTGAAACGCAAAGCTAATGGCGAAGCCTGCAACCCCCAACGTGGCCACCAGCGCCGTCAGGTCGGCCCCCACGGTGCCCAGGGACCTCACCAAGCCCAAGCCGATAAAGACGTACCAGATGGTGCGCTCCAGGATCCGCACCACGTGCGGCTCTGCACCGGTGCGGGCGATGGCCCGGCCTGCGATGCGCGCCGCGTACTTGCCGCCCACCCAAAACACGAACAGCAGGATTAGGGCTCCCACCACTACCGGGGCGGCGTCGATAATCCTGGTGAGGTAATGGCGCAAGACGTTGGACGCGTTGAGCGCCATGTCGTACAGCGTGCCGTTCACGTTAGCCCCTCCAGCCCCTTACGACCTGCGGAATTGTCAACGAGTGCACATCCAAGATTCCCCTACCGGTGGACACATTCCTACTTCAAGCTCCTGACCTTACCTCCGTGGAATATACAAATCCGGGGGCATGACCCCCCCGCAACGATCAACTCACCATACCAGTCCCCCCAGCGGGTTTCACTCGGTCACTGAGAACTCCCACTCATCCGACTGGGCTTCTGTCCACGGGAACGCAAGCTTACCATTGATTGTGTGTACCATCCACACGTACGACTCCCCCGGTTCCAGAACGCCGGGTGGCACCTGGAACTCGCCGGGGCTGGTCACGCGAAACCACTGTTCGTCCCTGAGTGGAGCATCCTTCTTGCGTAGGCGGACGTAGACTTCCTGGGCACCTCCGGAAACGTGAAAAGTCAACCTCGGCTGTGTAGTATTCACGATGTCCCCATCAAGAGGCGTCAGGGGCACCGGCCGCTCGATGCTTGTGAATATCGACTCCGGCAACCAGATGGAAACCTCCTCGACCGAACCATCGGTGTATCGCAGGCGCCACTGGTATGTCCCAGGCTCGGGTGCGCCGATGCTCCACCAGCCGTGAAACCACGGCCCACCAAAGTACAGCGTCAACTCCTCTGCCTGCGCATCTGGTCTGACCACCGTTGCGCTGTCCAATTGCTTGCCGGGTGCGGGTGGGACGTAGGTGGCAAGCTGCCACTTGGCGTCATCGAAACGCAACACGGTGATGTATGGCAAGACTCGGATAGACGTCGTCAAGCTCTGCTGGCTCGTCAAATGCACGGCTTTTACTCTACGCCCTGTGAAGTCACTCTTTCGTCATATCCGAATACATTCCTATAAATCGGAGAGCATGCGTGTAGCCCAACCGTTCGTGAGACGATGCGAAAGGAAATCGGTGGTGTCATCTGAAAATTCATATCACATGCCAACCACACCTGAAGGCTTGAGTATGTCCCTTCAGCGATTCCTTTTGGAAAGGAGTTGGGGATGGAATGCGACGGTTAGGTCAGCTGCTGGTTAAAAGGTTTCGCCGCACGATGCCCGGGCCGTGGCGCCTTTCGCTCATACCCGTGTTGGCCCTCGTGACGAGCGCCTTCCTCGCGGGACATGCGCTCGCCGAAACGCCGCAGTATGGCGGCACGTGGATGGGGGCCATCGCCAACGATCCGCCGACCCTGGACCCGGCGTACTCCGTGGCGGCCGTGGACGGCATGCTCATCGCGCTGCTCTACGACGGCCTGATCGGATTTGACACGGAAGGGCGGCCCATCCCTAACCTGGCCGCCCGCTGGGAGATCAGCGAGGACAACCGGACGTACACCTTCTACCTGGTCGACAACGCCTACTTCCACAACGGCAAACACTTCACGGCGGAGGACGTCAAGTACTCCTTCGAGAGAGTGTTGCACCCGGATACCGCCTCGCCCCGCACGTGGGTGCTGGATCGCATCGAAGGGGCCAAGGAGTTCATGGCCGGCCAAGCCAGCGAGGTTTCCGGCATCCGCGTCATCGACCCGTACACCATCCAGATCACTCTGGCCGAACCCTTCGCGCCGTTCCTGAGCATGCTGGGCATGCCCGCGGCCCACATCGTGGACCGGAATGAAATCGAGAAGTACGCGGACCCGCGCACGGACTACGCCTTCAATCCGGTGGGCACAGGACCGTTCAAGTTCGTGAGCTTCAACCCCGGCGACCGGATTGTGCTCGGGGCCCACGAGGACTACCACGCCGGCCGGCCGTACCTGGACGGCATCGTGTACCGGGTCATCAGCGACCAGGCGACCCTCATCGCGGAGTTCGAGGCGGGCACTCTGCACGCGGTGGGCCTGTCCGCGGCGGACCTGCCGCGTTTCCGCAACGACCCCCGCTACCGCGACTACATCCAGACCCAAAACAACCTCTGGCTGTACTTCATCGGCCTCAACGCCACCCGGCCGCCCTTTGACGACGTGCGGGTGCGCCAGGCGGTGAGCTGGGCCGTGGACCGGGAGCTGCTCGCGGAAACCGTGGTCAAGGACACCCGGATTCCAGCGAAAGGGCCCATCCCGCCCGGACTGGATGGCCACCGGGAGGACCTGGTGGGCTACGGCTATGACCCGGAGAAGGCCCGGCAGCTGTTGGCGGAGGCGGGGTACGCAAACGGCCTCACGTTTGAAGTGCACATGGCCAACTCCGACGTCAACGTGCAGCTGTTTGAACCCATCCAGCAGATGATGGCTGCGGCGGGCATCCGTATGGAGATCGTGCTGCGGGACTTCAGCGCCATGCTGGCCGACACGACCCGCAACGCCATCGACGCCTTCTACGCCTCCTGGGGTGCGGACTACCCGGAAGCGGAGAATTACCTGTACCCGCTCTTCCACAGCGACAACTTCGGCGCCGGCGGAAACCGGACCAGCTTCAGCCACCCGGAGGTGGACCGCCTCATCGAGCTGGCCCAGCGGACGGCCGACCGGGATGAGCGGATCGCGTTGTACCACCAGATTGAGGACTTGGTCCTCGAGCAGGCGCCGCGAGTGTTCTTGTTCTACGGCCAGACGTGGGTCGTCACCCGGCCGGAAGTGCGGGGGTACCAGCTTTACCGCATCTTCAACGCCGACAAGATGACCGGCATCTGGTTGGTGGAGTAGCTCCTGGCCCCGGGAGTACCTGCCGGCCTTTGATGTCGGGCCCTGCCGGCGGAGCCAGGTGGCCGACGGACGCCGTTGTCTGTTGGCGCCTGCTCCGCCGGCGGGGTGGCGCCTGTCGGCGGCAGAAAGGGAGGACGCATGTCGCGCTACTTCATCCGGCGCCTCTTGCTGGTGGTGCCGGTGCTGTTTGGCGTATCGCTATTCACCTTTATCCTGTTTTTCATCGTGCCCGGGGACCCGGTGCTCTCGGTGGTGGGCGAGCGCGCTTCCCCTGAGACGGTGGCCCTCATCCGGGCGGAGCTGGGCTTGGACAAGCCCCTGCCCATCCAGTACGCGACGTGGGTTGGCCGGGCGCTCAAAGGCGACCTGGGCCGCTCGTTCCTGAATCGCCGGTCCATTACGGAGAGCATCCAGGCGCGGTTTCCCGTGACGCTGCGGCTGTCGCTGTACTCCCTGGCCATCGCCGTAGCGCTGGGCATCCCCGCTGGCGTGTGGGCGGCGGTCCATAAAGGCACCTGGATTGACGCCGCCTTGCGCAACGTGTCGCTCATCGGCGTCTGCACGCCCGTCATTTTCCAGGGGCTGGCGCTGCAGTACATCTTCGGCGTGTGGCTCGGATGGCTGCCGGTTTCGGGCATCGGCGACGGGAGTTGGCGCCATTACCTCTTGCCCGCCGTCGTGCTCGGCACCAACATCGCCGCGTTTCAGGCGCGGCTGTCGCGGGCCGTAGTGCTCGAAGTGCTGGACCAGGACTACATCCGCACCGCCCGGGCCAAAGGCTTGAGCCAGCGGGTGATCGTGTACAAGCACGCCCTGCGCAACGCGATGATTCCCATCGTCACCGCCCTGGGCGGGTCCTTGGGGAGCCTGCTGGTCGGATCGGCATTGACGGAAACCATCTTTGCCCTGCCCGGCATCGGCAGCTACACGCTGGACGCCGTGTTCGCCCGGGACCTGCCGGTGGTCATGGGGGCGTTTTTGTTCCAGGCGGTGGTGTTTGTAGGCGTCAACGTGCTGTTGGACGGCTTGTACGTCCTCATTGACCCGCGGGTGCGGTATGACTGAGGCCCGAGAACATCAGACAAAACCGCCTGGGATGAATCCACGTACGTTGCGACCAGCTTGTCAACCGCCCAACTTGGAACCGCGCTGTAAAGGCGGACGGGTGGAAAGGCGGACAGGGAAAAGGCGGACGGGAGGACACGCAACGATGACGGCTCGCAAGCCATCCAGCAACCTCATGACGGCCACGGAAACGGCAGCGGCAGGAAACGTGTACCTGGGCGAAACCCAACTGGCGCTGGCCTGGCGGCGGCTGCGGCGGGACCGGGTGGCGATGGCCGGCCTTGTACTCGTGCTCTTCTTGTCGCTCGTGGCCATCTTTGCCCCCTGGCTCGCGCCCTACGACCCCGTCACCGACTACAACCTGCGCAACCGCCTGCAGCCGCCCAGCAAGGAGCACTGGCTGGGGACGGACGCGTCGGGGCGGGATGTGTTCAGCCGCATCGTGCACGGGGCCCGCATTTCCCTCACGGTCGGTCTTACCTCCCGCGTCGTCACCCTGGTCCTCGGGGTCGGCCTCGGCGCCCTGGCCGGCTACTTTGCCGGTACGTGGGTCGACATGCTGGTCATGCGGCTGTCGGAAGTCGTCGACGCCCTGCCGAGCCTGTTTATGGCCATCGCCATCGCCGTAGCCATTGGCCCCGGTATCTACACCGTCTTCATCGCCCTCGGTTTCGTTGGCTGGGCCGACATGTGCCGGCTCATCCGCGGGCAGGTGCTCACCATCCGGGAAGAGCAATTCGTCGAAGCCGCCCGGGCCATCGGCTGCTCCACCGGGCGCATCGTGTTTCGCCATATCCTGCCACAAGTGACGGCGCCCATCATCGTGAGCCTGACCATGGGTATCGCCGGCGCCATCATGGCGGAGACGGCTCTCTCCTTCCTGGGCCTGGGCGCCCAACCGCCCACGCCCACCTGGGGTTCCATGATGAATTACGCCCGGCAGTACATCTACATCGCCCCGCACCTGGTGTTCGCACCCGGGGTGGCGATCCTCATCACCGTCTACGCCTTCAACCTCCTGGGCGACGGCCTGCGGGATGCGCTGGACCCGCGCACAAAGACGTGAGCACAGAACTCCATACCCGTGCCTGCTTGGGGACAAGGGGGGTATAACCCGCGATATGAGGTTCAAGCTGGAGCTCTTGTATACTGTATACACACGACTGCAAGCACAAAGAGACGGAATCGCCCCCTCAACTAGAGGGTGTAGAGGGTGACCCAACCCGCTGTTCCCACTTGGCCAGGCGCCGCAAGGTCTCTAGCTTGTCCCGGTTTCCGAGGCGCGCCTGCTCGATGGCCTGTTGCAGCACGCGAATAGAGGTATCGTAATCCCGCCGGTTGACGGGGCGCGGGTGGCCGTCCTTGCCACCGTGGGCGAAGCTATAGCGCACCGGGTCCTCGCGGCTGGGCTTGGCGCCGTAGACGACTTCGGCCACCATGGCCAGCGCCCGGAGGGTGCTGGCGCCCACGCCGGACAACCCCACCAAGTCCCGGTAGGTTTCCGGTTTCACCTCGTAAATCTGGTACAGGATCCTGTCCAGCCGGTCGGCATCGGGCACCGCATGGCCCGGAGGCAACGTGAGCAATTTGGTGTAGCGGCCGGCGTGGATCTCCCGCAGCACCCGCAACACTTCCTTGGGATCCGTCACCAGCTCCGTCGACGCCTGGCGCACGGCCTCCGACTCCCGGGCTACGAGGTTCAGCACATCCCGGCTGCCGTCGCCAAGTATGCCGCTGTGGGGTTCGAGGACGAAATCTTCCGGCCCCCGGCTCAACCAGTGGTAGCGGCGGGCGTAGCGGCTCGATTCGTCCATCCCCTGCTGGATGACGCACCACGTGCCGTCGGCGGTGAAGACGAACATGTGGTGGTAAAGCTGGAACCCGTCCTGCAGCGCGTTGTTGTCCACCTTGGCCGCCATGCGGCTGGCATACTGCAACCCCGCCACGTCCACCCCGAGGCCAAAGCGCTCCGCGGCCGCTTCGATCTCCTGCGGCGTCTTGCGGGAGGCCCGGCCCTTGCCGCCGGCCACGAAGATGCCCAGGTCCCCCTGGCGCTCGGCCAGCCCTTCCTTGATGGCCCCGCATACGACCGTCGTCAAACCCGACGAGTGCCAGTCGAAGCCGAGGACGTTGCCAAAGGCTTGAAACCAGATGGGATCGGCGAGGCGCGCAAGCACCTCCTGCGGCCCGAAGGCGTGCACAATGGCCTCAATGATGGCCGCCGACAACTGCCGCATGCGCTCGAACAGCCACGGCGGGCAATGGCCGGTATGCAGGGGTGACTGGACGACGCCTGTACGCACAGGCCGGCCCTCGCTCTCGGTATCGTCTCGGCTTCAGTCTACCACAAGCAGGCCGCTTCGGCCCTTGATGGCAGGGACCGCACACCCAGCCACGAACTCACTGGTTGGACACCAGATTGAGTCTTAGGAGGGATCTGTGTGGCCATTGTCGCGGTCAGCATCGCGCCCATCGGGACGGGCGAAACCAGCGTCCGCCGCTATGTGGCGGCGGCAGAGAAGGTGCTCCGGGAATATCCCAATCTGCGCTACCGCCTCGACCCCATGTTCACCACCATCGAGGGCGACCTGCGAGAGATCTTCGAATGCATCATTCGCATGCACGACGCCGTCGCTGCCATGGGCGCAGGCCGCATCTCGTCGGTGATCAAGATCGACGACCGGCGAGACAAGACGGCCACGATGGAGGACAAAATCAAGGCGGTAGAGGCGCAACTCGAAGGGTAAACGCCGCCCTGAGCCAGAGCTCTTTCTGCCGCCAAACGGCTCGTTGACGTTCCGCTAGCGTCAGCCGAGCCTCGCCGCAATCGCCTCGGCGTAGACTGCCCGAGTGCGGTCTACCATGCGCCCCAGCTGGAACTCTTCAAGGAACCTGGCCCGCCCCGCCTGGCCCATCCGCCGGGCCAGCGCGGGGTCTTTTAGCAGTCGCGCAAGGGCGCTCGTTAAAGCCCCGACATCTTCGGCTCTGAAGACAAGACCCGTAACCCCGTCCGCCACCATCTCCGGCAGCCCACCGGCGTCAGAGGCGATGACTGGGCAACCAGCCGCCATGGCTTCCAGGCACACCAGCGGCAGACCGTCCTGGCGCGACGGGATGACCGTTACGTCAAACCCTCCGAATGCCCTCCAGCTGTCGCCTCGGAAGCCGGCGAAATAAACCCTGTCCCCCAGGCCCAGCTCCCGAGCCTGGCGTTCGAGCGCCTCGCGCTCAGAGCCGTCACCCACGACCACAAGGCGCGGGGGTGACGGATAGTCCGCGGGATCCAGGCGCGCAAAGGCCTCGATGAGCAGGTCAAAGCCTTTCGGGGCCTCCAACCGCCCCACAGCACCCACGACCGGAGCCCGCTCGGGCCAGCCCAGCTCCCGCTGCCAGTCGATGGCCAGGGCGTTTACTGGCTCAGGGTGCTCCAGGTCGTCGCCCGCAGGGCCGTACGCGTCCACTTGCGTACCATCCAGCGTGGCCCAGCGGTCCGGCACCCCGTTGTAGACAATTTTGAGGGTCGGCTCCCGCAGCCCCCCTTGCCGCAGCCGCTGGGCCTCAGACTCCGCCACCGCAATTACCCGGTCAACCCGTGCAAGGCGCGCCAAGCGGGCGGCCAGCCGATAGTTCGCGTCTGCATGCCGTCCATGGAAGGCATGGATCGTCAGCACCACGGGAACGGAACGGGTGACGGTCCGCACCAGGAGCGCCAGCTCTGCACCGGCATGCACGTGAATGACATCAGGAGACAACTCGCGGAGCAGCTCCCGCAGCCCGCGGCGAAACGCCCGGATTCCCTGCAGCCCACCCTGCTCGAGGCGCGGGAAAGGGCGGTAAGTAACGCCTAGACCCAGGAACTCGTTCAGCAGCGGTCCTGGGGGCGCCAGAAGTCCAAGAGCGACTTCACCCTGCAGCCCCTGGGCCAGGGCAAGAACGTGCCGCTCGGTGCCCCCGGTCTCCAGATAGGGCAGCACCATGAGCACAGATCGAGCTTGTTTACTCGTCATCGGCCGTCCCCCAACCGATGGCCACGACGATTCCGTTTGCTGGACGCAAGCGCCGCCAGGTACGCTTGGTTGACCGCGCCTGCAAGCCATACCCGTCCCAGCCCCGTCCAACCCCGTCGATTCGCCCAGTCCACCCATGCCAGCACATTGTCCTCCGTGATGGCCCCACCAAAGCGCATGAGCCAGTTGAGAAACACATGAAAGGACGTATCTTGTGCCGTAAGGCGGGCGGAAAACTCCGGGTGCTTGTCCAGAAAGCGCAGTGCCGTGCGACCCCGCTCACGTTCTTTCTGCAGCCGCGCCGCCAGCTGCGCTTGGGTGGTGATGGGCGGGTCGACGTGGTAGGCGACGGCGCCCTTCACTTCCACGCGGGCGAACCCGGCCTTCTTGAGGCGCCGCCCGAGGTCCAGGTCCTCCCATCCGTAGGCGTCGTAGCCGTCATCGAACGCGCCGAGCTCAAGCAGGCTCTGGCGCGGAACGGAGGCGTTGGCTGTATGGAGGCTGGCCATGGACATGTCCCACGGGGTGGGCGGCGGGAAGCGCAAGGCGGTCTCGAGATCGGCGACGTTGATGACCGGGCCAACGGTGTAAACACGCTCGGCCGCACCCTCGTAAGCTTGAAGGTGTGCTAGAAGAAACCCCGGCACGACCACGATGTCGCTGTCCACAAACACGACTAGCTCGCCTTGGGCAACGGATAAGGCCGCGTTGCGCGCTCGGGCCGGTCCTTGGCGTTCCGCCAGATTGACCAGCCGCACCGGTACGGGTGCGTTGGGGGCCACCTCTTCCACGATGCTTTTGGAACGATCCGTCGACGCGTCGTTGGCGACCACGATCTCAACAGACACGCCTTGCTCAGACAGCGGCGTGGCAGCCTGAAACAAGTGCGCCAGGCACGCACGAATCGTGCCTGCACGATTGCGCACGGGTACTATGACTGAGACCGAGACAAACCGCTTGGCCCCTTGCTCTGTTTGGCCACGGGGATCCGTACGCACAACAATCCTCCGTCCGTCTTCGGCCCGGAATGCCCTAACCAGCGTAACATGGGCGCCTAGCCTGCACTCTCAGCGGGACCTGCGTCCCATCTCAGCCTACTCGGGAGTCAACTCGGCCAGACGAAGCCCGGATGTGGATATTTCGAATGTGGGTATCTGCGGTGCGGTCGGATTTCGGTATTCCTCTCGCAGTCGCTCGATGGCCTCCTCCAAGTCAGCTAGTTCCTGCTGCCACCGAGCTGCCTCCGACGCCAACTCACTGGCTACCGCAGCCTCCGTAGTCGCCCCATCAGACCGGCCCCCACTTCCCGTCGTGCCTCGCTGGACATGCAGTTTCTCCAGCCAACGTCGCCGAAGCCATTGGCCCCACCGGAGCGCCAACAGTTGCCCTACGTATGCTAGCGGCGCGATCGCCGGATAATGCCGTCGATAATAGTAGAGGTTGGCCCGGTAGAGCTCACGCCGAATCCGGGAAACGTTGTGCCGCCGCCCCTGATTGCCGTAATGGATGACAGAGGCGTCTGGGATGTACTCAAACCGCAACCCGGCTTTCCGGGCCCGTTCGGCCCAGTCCAAGTCTTCGTTGTAGAAATAGTAAGTCTCGTCAAAACCTCCGATTCTAGCGAAGGCGCTGGCCCGAATCATGGAAAAGGTTGTTCCCGGAAACGTGGCGCGGTGCGGTTTGTCTTTGGACACTGGCCACAGAGATACAATTCGCGTCCGCGTGACCTGGGGGGTACCGTCAGGGTTATAAAGCCGTCCGCAGCACCCATCCACCTCGGGGTGGTTGCTAAGAAACTCTACCATGCGTTTCAGGGTCCCTACGTGGATGTACACATCGCTGTTGGCCAGCAGCACCAAATCGGCATCGGGAAGCACTTCGGCCAACCCCTGATTGAAGGCCCGTGCCGGCCCAAAGTTCGCTGCATTGGCGACAACCCGGACCTCGGGAAATTCGGTCCGCACCATATTAACCGTGCCGTCCGTCGAAGCGTTGTCCACCACAAGGACGGTCACGGCTACACCTGGAAGGGACTGGATTTCAGTCCGTAGCGACAAGAGAAACTCCCGCAGTAGCTCCCTCGTTTGGTATGTGACAACGACCACCGCCAAGCGGAGCACTTGTGGCTTATCCGCCGCGCGGCTGCTCGAGACGACACCCAGGTCAGCTGTTTTGTGCCCGTCGAACGTGGTCATACTGCAACCCTACCAAGCCGCTACTGACAGCGTCTCGCTCCCCGTGACGGAGCCTACACACAGGTGCCCAAACTACTTAGGAGACTGTCTGCCGCTCACGTTGCTGCGTTTGCTCCGCCGCCAGGACGGTCCCTGCCATCCACCAGAAAAGGAATGAGGTGTTAATGTTGAAGATGGCGGCATCCGTTAGATCCCGTACGAGGAGCGCCACTACGCCGGAAGCCAATATCCAAACCGGCCAGTCGGACGTTTTTCGGAGCCTCCACACGGCCAGCAATATGCGACCAATAATGAGGGCGAACAGTACCCCACCGATGATACCGGTTTCTGTCAACACCTGAAGCCAGGTATTGTGCGGGAAATCCATATGCTCGGGGAACCTTCCCCTATTATAGGTGTCCCAATGATGCTCAAAGTTGGCCGGACCAACACCAAACCAAAAATGGTCCAAGAACATTTCCCAGGAAGCTTGCCAGATGGCCACGCGCCCATCATCAAGGAGCGTCAGAAAACTCCTCGCCCGCTCTGCCGCTCCTGGTACTACGGAGACAACGAGCACGCTAAACAAAACGAACCCGACGAGGACCAGCTGCCCGTAACGGCGGCTGACCGGCCGTTGCCACGCGGGCAGGAGGGCGGCAAGGGCAAAAGCGACACCCCCCAACCAAGAACCCCTCGAATAGGTGAAAACGAGCGCTGTGGCCGCAGCGAACGTATAAGGAAGACTTAGCCATCTCAAATAGGCCCTCTGGCTGACAAACCATGACCAGCCAATGATAAGGACCAAGAGCATCATCGTTCCAGTGTAGTTCGGCCCGGAGACGGTCGCGACCCGAGCCCCTTGGAAGCTGCCAATTTGAAAGGCTTGCCAAAGCGCCCACGCAACGTGTACCGCACCGCCGAGAACCGCAGGCAAAAAGTAGGAGATAAACCAGCCCGGCTGGTGCACCTGGTAAGCCAGGCCAAAGACGAGGCCGAAGGCCATAGACAGTAACATCCCCACCAGCGCCGCTGCAGCGCGGCCCGGCTCGACGGCCATTAGCGAACTCACCAAACCAGCGCAGCCGAGGGTAACGAAAATGTAACGTAGGGGAATGCGGACGCGTTTCAGGTTTACTGCGACCGGGCAATCCTCAAGGGAGGTTTTGACCATCCGGGATATGGCACGACCGTCGAGGAACAGGTGTACGATGAGCAGAAGAATTCCAAGGCTATTCCATCCAAGATAAAGGGAACCCGCAAAGAACAGCGACCACCCCAATTCGAACAGCAGTGGGTATCGCAAGGCCCCCCTCAAGTCTTGGTGTGCATCGACATCCAGAACTCTTGCTGCCCCAACGTGTGAGTCCACCCAAGCGTCTCCCTTCGTACTATCGTTCACGCAACGTACACTCTGTACATTCCCGGAGACCGCCCATGCAACCCCGAGGCTACCATACACCAATCCACAAGTGTCCGGCTGCATGTGCTCTAGCTCGACCGCGGTCGCAGGTGCGTGTTCGGTGTCCGTCACCGGCGGCGTTCCGACAAGAAAGCCCGGGCACCGCGGAGCACGGAACAACCCGCGGCCCTGGGTCTACCTTCTTACGGCGTTGGCCCGCCTCCTGCTGGCCTGTCTGCAGACTTGATGCGTTACAACACTTAGCGAGCGCCGAAACCTGTGACAATCGTAACGATGGTCTTCAGCGCGATGTTCAGGTCAAGCCACAGGGAAAGATGTTTCACGTAGTACAAGTCGTACTCCAGCTTTTCCATGGTGTCCTGCACCCCGGCCGCATAGCCCTGTTGGACCTGGGCCCAGCCGGTAATGCCCGGTTTCACCCTGTGGCGCCAGCGGTAAAAGGGAATCTCCTCTTCGAACTGCCGGGCGAACTCCACCTGTTCGGGCCGGGGGCCGATGAGGCTCATTTCCCCCTTCAGCACGTTCCACAGCTGGGGCAGCTCATCTAGCCGGTACTTGCGCAGCACCCTCCCGACGCGCGTGACCCTGTCGTCGTCGGGTCGGGCGAACTGGGCGCCGTTGCGTTCCGCGTCAACCCGCATTGATCGAAACTTGACGAGGCGGAAGACACTGCCGCCCTGACCGACCCGCTCCTGCCAGAAGAGCACGGGCCCTCCGGAATCCAGGCGGATGAGCAACGCAATCACCAGAGACAGCGGTATGACGATGGGCAGGCTCACAAGTACACAGAGGATATCGATCGCCCGCTTGAGGGGGAGGTACCCGAGATTACCGTTGAACAGCGCGCTTAGCCAGCCCGCATGCGCGTGCTCCAACGACACCTTCGCGGTCGCGGCTTCGTAGACCGACGCCGCATGGTACACAGGCAGCCCCATGGCGGCAGACTCTGCCACGAAACGCGACCACTCCTTGGACAAGGGCATATGCAGATCGACGACCAGGCCTTCAATCGTGGAGTCAATAAGCGGCTCGGTGAGGAGCGTAAGGTTAAGTCCCTCCACCCTCATCAGCTTCTCCACAAGGGGACCCGGAACGGCGGCCAGCCGCGGAGCCCTCACTGCCCTGTACGGCAGCACCTCGATGAACTGCCAGGTCAGGAGAAGCAAGAAGGACGCAAGCAGGAACGAGCGCGAGTAATAGGGGCGCAAGAACACGATCCCCAAGGCCAAACCGGCATAGAGGACAATGACCCAGAGGCATGCAAGGGCCACCCGATCCGCAGGGACGCGGTATTCGCGGCGCAACAGGAACCACTTGCCGCCCGCAAGGAGAGCGATCACCACTCCGGCCTGCGCGAGTACCGACGGTTGCGTCCAGAAACGCCAATCGTTCCAAGCGATGTAGGACGACAAACAGCAAATGGCAAACGAGACTATCACATCGATAACCAGCAAACCCAAGGGAGTGAACCGCACGCGCCCCACTCGGAGTCCCTGGTAAGTCGCCAGTTGTGTGATCCCCATGGTCCTCCGCTCCGGGATGAAATCCGCTGCAACGCCGAGCGGTCGTCAGCTGCCGTGTCCAGCGCAAAGGCTCTGTTTGGGAGCGCCAGCACCGCAACGCCTCATTCGCCGGGAGCTGAGCCCCAACAACGCCGCGGGTGACTGCCCACGGTACCCCGGTTTAGGCACACCAAGCCTGCAGTCGACCCTGCTCTGGCCCCCGGGGCAGAAAAAGTCAAGGAAACCAACGGATTTTGACTACCACGCATTCGAGGAAACACCTGCTAAAAGCCCTCACAATCGCGGCAGCCCGGTTCGCCACGGACCCGCGGGGGTGGAGTTCTCGGTCAACGCCAGTTTGAAATTGACCTAACAGACATCGGCGACTGTCGAAAACAGCTCCTGGTCGCTAGACTTCTCTTACCAATGGGATGGTCTCTTTCACAACCCGCAAAACCTCCGAATCGACTGGTGTTTGAGGGCTAACGCGTCAGCATAGCCTGTTTGTAGACCTCTAGCGTCCGCTCATACATTTTCTCAAACGTGAACATCGATTCGTATCGCCGACGCCCTTCCTGGCCCATACGTCGCCGTAGCTGGGCGTCAGTGAAAAGAATTCGCACTTTGCGCGAGAGCTCCTCAGGATCTTCTCGTGGTACTAGGAATCCATTTTGTCCATCTTCCACCGCCTCACGTACTCCTCCCACGTCGGAGCCGATTATGGGAAGTCCGGCGCGCATGCCTTCAATAACCGTCAGCGGAAAGCCTTCCCAACGTGAGATGAGGGCGAGGATCTGGGCCTTGGCCAACCGTTCAGGTACATCCCTCCGAGTCCCGGTAAATTGAACTCGGTCTAGTAGGCCTAGCTGAGCCGTGAGCTGTTCGATTTCACGTCGCAACGGACCATCGCCAACCAACTCCAGGGTCCAATGGACATCCTTGTTGCGGGCGAGGGTGTCAACGCCGAAATGATATTGGGTCTCCCGCAATTTTGATGCTATCGGGAGGCCCAGGGACGGAGGTCAAATCTTCGCCTCTCAACGTCCCATAGCAAGAAACCGTCGCCTCAGCAGCTCTATCCCGGCCCGCCCGTACATCTGCCGCTTCAACAGCTTCAACTTGTTGATGTGTCCTTCTACGGGACCATTGCTCCATGGCAACGTCAGTGCGTTCATCACCGCATCCATGTCTTGCTCGAGGCTCCTCGCAAAGCCTCTTAGAGGAGCCAGCGATGATCCGCCGGCACGCTCAAGCCACGACCTTAGCGTCTCGGCTTTCCTCTCCGTAAGGATCCCCCGGAAATCTTGCAGGAGCGTGTATGTCTCCCGGGCTGCCGGTGACGCCTCTAAGACGAGTTCAAGGCAACGGCGTTCGCGTGCCCCAAGCTCGTCCGGTGGACAGCTGAACCACCTGCGGAGCCGCTTGGGTCCAAGGCGCACGTGGCGGACGACGGGCTCTCCTCGAGCACGACGTCGCAGCGTGGCGACAAAGTCCTTGACGATGGTTCTTGAGCCCGGATAACCCTGCCGGACGATCTCCCGATACAACTCCGCGGCGTTATGGCAGCCTTCCGCCCATCGGGCGAGGATGTAGTCGCGGTAGGGATCAAGAATGCTCGGCCGTCTTCCTCTTGGCTTGGGGTGAGGGCATTGGGGTGCGTCGAGATACTTGCGCACGGTGCGGCGATCGATCCCGAGCCGGGCCGCAACGGCACGGATGGACTTTGTCTTCTCATAGAGTTCGTGGACCTCGTCATACAGTGCTTGTCGCCGCTGCTGCCGTTCGCGGCGCTCAGCCTCTCTACGGGTCTCCCGGCTTTTGGGTGGTTGCGGTGGGGGCACTGTCCCAGCCGGTTCGGCTTCCTCTACCGGAATAGGCGGCAGGGAGAGGCCAGCGAGAACGCGCTCCGCCACGTCCCCCAGGTTCCGTAGCAGATGCCAACGGTCAGCAACCTGTACGGCCTGGGGAGCGCCTAGCGTGGCCCCGTCGGCATACATCCTGGAGCGGTCCCGGCTCACGATTTCGACGGTAGGATGACGGGCCAACCACTGTGCCAGAACATCAGCACGTGCCTCCGGCAGCAGCTCCACCGGGCGCCCGGTCTCCAGATCGCACACGATCGTCCCGTATCGCACGCCCTTGCGCCAGGCCCACTCGTCGATGCCGACCACACGCAGGTTGGTTGCGGGGGCGAGTTCCATGCGGTAAAGCAGGCGCAGAATCGTATCCGGGCTTACGGGGACATGTAGGTCCTGGGCAAGCCGGGCGCCGGCCTCGCCGCCCAATAAGACCCCGATACGGGTCAGCAGGCTCTCCAGTCGTTCCGCGCGACGAGCATGGGGACGGACCAGTTGGGGAAAGCGTTCAGCAAACACGCGCCGACGACACCCAGGATTGGCACAACGAAATCGCCGGACCAACAACTGGACGTTGACCGTCCGGCCGTCAGCGGGCAAATCCATCAGCAGCCGTGTATAGCTGCTGTGCCTGCGACGGGAGACGCGACCGCACAAAGGGCACGGCGCTCCCGTTCTGGTGCTCTCGGCGGTGATGGTAATGTCTGCCGAGGAAAATTCTTGTTGCCGGATGATCAAACCGATGCGTCGAAGAAGTCTCCACATACCGCGAAACCCCGGCCCAAACGGTCGCAAAGGGGTTCGCGGCTTTCCAGGAAACTCCTCCTACCTGCAGCTGCCTTGCACCGAAATTGCGGGAGACCCTTACCCGGCTCTCCCGCAATTGTGATGCCACTTGGCAGCCTGAAAAGCATGGCAGCCTAGTCTTCCCCTCATCGTGCCATCGCCAGGAGCCTCCGCCTCAACAGCTCAATCCCTGCCCGCCCATACATCTGCC
>LZRQ01000025.1 GCA_002159155.1 Firmicutes bacterium ZCTH02-B6 | reverse complement strand
CTCCCCGCACCCGTCTAGGGGTTCGCTGGCCTTGGGGCGGTTTGCTCCCGCTTAGGTCCAGCGTGGGGCCCCGAGGGAGGAACCCGCCGTAGGAGGGAACCGGCCTTGTCCCGGGGACAGAAACTGGCCATCTTTGCGTTGTTCCTGCCCGCCCTCATCGTCACGGTGGTCTTTTACGTGGTCCCGGCGGTGATGACGGCGGCCATGAGCTTCACCGACATGGACTTCCGGCTGCGCTGGAACTTTGTCGGGTTCGCCACCTTCGCGCGGATGTTTGAGGACTTCCTCCTGCCGCGCATCCTGCAGAACACCGTCGTCTACACCTTCTTCACGCTGACTTTCTTTAATGTCGGCTTGGCCGTCCTGCTGGCGCTGGTGACGGCGTACGTGCCTGACCGGGTCGGGCGGGTATTTCAGGCGCTATGGCTGCTGCCGCGCTTCACGCCGCCCATCGTCTACGGAATCATCTGGATGTGGATTTTGGACCCGACCCGGGCCGGGCTGCTCAACAGCCTGTTGGCGCTTGCCGGCAGCCGGCCCGTCAACTGGGTGACCGACTACCCAATGGCCGTCGTGGTCATCACCAACGGCATCATCGGGGCGTCCTTCGGCATGGTCATCTTTTACTCCGCCATCAAGTCCATCCCGCGGGACTACACGTGGGCGGCCTTGGCGGACGGCGCCACGTGGACGCAGCAGGTGCGCTACATCACGTTGCCCCTTATCCGCTGGCCGCTGCTGTTTGTGACCGCGTACCAGACGCTGTCGCTGCTGACGTCTTATGAGTACATCCTCATCATCACCCAGGGCGGGCCGTACTTTGCCACCACGGTCTGGTCGCTGTACGCCTACAATCTGGCCTTTGGCGGGTATTTCGCCAATTACGAGTTTGGCTACGGCGCGGCGCTGTTGATCGTGTTGGTCCTCATCGGCACCATCGCGTCCATCGTGTACTGGCGGGTGTTCCGCTTCCGTGAGATGATGGCGGAGCCCAAGATCGAGGTGATGTAGCATGGCCCAGGCACAGGTGGAGGTCTCCCGCGCCAAAGCGGCCGCCCTCCGGGATACCGCCCGCCGGGAGCGGCGGCAGCAGCGGCTCGTTTCGGCGGCGATTTACACGTTTCTCGTCCTGGTGTCGCTGCCGCTTATCATCGGCTACGGCTGGCTGATCCTCAATTCGTTCAGCACTGAGCTCGCGTACGGCGTTTGGCCCAGCGGTTTCACCACCAAGCACTGGCGGTTCCTTTTCCAGCCTCCGTCGGCCTACTACCCCGACCTCTGGCGCACCACGTGGAACACTATCTGGTTGGCCATCGGCATGACGATCACGGTGGTGGCCGTGGCCACGCCTACGGGGTACGTGCTCTCCCGGATGAACTTCCGCGGCCGCAGCGCCTTTCTCGCCCTGACGCTGGTGCTGCACGCGTTTCCCGGGATCACGCTGCTGATCGCCACGTACTACGTCCTCCGGTTTTTGGGGCTGCTCAACAGCATCCCTGGCGTCTTTCTTGTAAAGGCAGCGCTCATGCTGCCCTTGGGGATCTGGGTCATGAAGGGTTTCTATGACGGCATCTCGTGGGACGTGGAGATGTCGGCGTTGGTGGACGGGGCGTCCCGCATCCAGACGTGGTACAAGGTGATGCTGCCTCAGGTTATGCCGGGGATCGCGTCCATCTCCATCTTCTCGTTCATCTACGGGTGGTCCGAGTACATTTACGTGATCACCTTCATCCAGGACAAGAACGCGTGGACGTTGGCCAGCTACATCAACGCCATCGTCGGCGACTACCGCTTCTTGGACTATGGCCTGCTGTCGGCGACGGCGCTGTTTTACATCGCACCGGTGCTGTTGTTCTTCATCTTCACGCAGAAGTACCTGATGAAAGTTACTATCGGCGGCACGAAAGGGGGCAGCTGACCGTGGCCCGCATCCGGTTGGAGCGCCTGACCAAGAGCTTTGGCAACGTGACGGCCGTCAAGGGCGTCGACCTCGAAATCCAACATGGCGAACTTTTGGCTTTGCTCGGCCCGAGCGGCTGCGGCAAGACGACCATTCTGCTGATGCTGGCCGGAATTTACCGGCCTACTTCGGGAGACATCTTCTTCGACGACGAACGGGTCAACGATGTGCCGCCCAAAGGGCGCGGCGTAGGGCTGGTTTTCCAGAGCTACGCGTTGTACCCGCACATGACGGTCTATGACAACATCGCGTTTCCGCTGCGATTGCGCAAGACGCCCAAGGAGGAGATCGACCGGCGGGTGCGGGAAGTGGCCCGCATCGCGCAGATCGAGGAATACCTCCAGCGCAAGC
>LZRQ01000024.1 GCA_002159155.1 Firmicutes bacterium ZCTH02-B6 | reverse complement strand
GCGCCGGCCGGCAGGTTGAGCCCGCCGGCCGGCTCCAGATCCAGGTGGGCGTAGTTGCGGAAGTCCTTAAGGATTAACCGGCGGATGTCCACCAGCGTCCGATCCCTTGCGCGATCCCCGTACCTAGCCCAACCGGATGGGCATGATCAGGCACAGGTAGTCTTCCCCGCCTGCCGGCTTGACCGTCGCCGGCTTGTCGCCCTCGGAGAAGTCGAACTGGACCTCGTCGCTGTCCAGCACCCGGAGGACGTCCAGCAAGAAGCGCGCTTGATAGGCGTTCTGGCCGTCCTGGCCCTCATGCACGACGGGGATCTCCTCATGGGACCGCCCCACGTCGGCCTCCCGCGCGCTTAAGGTGAGCACCTGGTCCCGTACGTTGACGATGACGACCGCGGGCCCCTTGCGGGACAGCAGGGCCGCACGCTCCACCGCCGCCTGGAACACGTCCCGGGGAACCCGGGTGCGGATGGGCTGCTCCTGAGGCAGCACCTGGCGGTAGTTGGGATACGTTCCCTCCAAAAGCCGCGACACGACGCGGGCCGTGCCGGTTTCAAAGGAAATGTGGTTGTCGGCCACGGAGACGACCACCTGCGCCTCCTCGTCGTCCTGCAGCACCCGCGCCACCTCCTGGGCCGTCCGCGCGGGCACGATGGCTTGGCGGGGCGCCGCGGCGGGCTGTGCCAGCAGGCCCTTGCTGTAGGCCAGGCGGTTGGAGTCGGTGGCCACCAGGCGCAGCTCCTCGCCCGACACCTCAAACAGGACGCCCGTGAGATACGGCCGGCTTTCGTCGGCCGCGGCGGCGAAGGCGGTCTGGCGGATCATGTTGCGCAACAGAGCCTGGGAGACGGTCCAGCGATCCTCGGCCGGCTTGTCGGGCAGCGGCGGGAAGTCGTGCGCCGGCCGGGTGTGCAGGGAGAACTCGGCGCTCCCCGAGCGGACCACGGCCAACCCCTCCCCGTCCCCCAGCTCCACCTGCACCTGCTCGCCGGGCAGCTTGCGAATGAGCTGTCCAAAGAGCCGGCCGTCGACCACCACCGCGCCCGGCCGCTTGACGTCCGCCTGGAGCGTGCACTCGATCCCCAATTCCAGGTCGGTGGCCACGAGTTTCAGTTGATCGGCCCGGGCGTCGATCAGGATGCCCGTCAGCAGGTACATGGCATCCCGGGTCGCCACCGCCCGCTCTACGATCGCGACAGCTTGCACGAGGCTTTCCCGGTCGCAGGTGAATTGCATCGCTTGCCACTCCTTCGGACTGCTTCGTTATCCATCGGATTTTGTGGGTCGCAGCAGCATTAGCAGGGGGTGTGGGTTTTGGGGAAAACCGCCTCCCTGCCCGCCGTGACGGCGTTTCCGGCTGGGGACGCGCTGTGGAGCGGGTGCTGCTGCATGTCCACATACCCACCGGCCGCCGGCCGGCAGCTCCGGAGATCCACCCGTCATCCACCGGACATCCACGGCGCGTCCACGGGTGTTCAACCGGCTGTCCACAGGCTGTCCCCAAGCCGCGACCAGCCAGGCGCAGTCGCGGCCAAGGTTATCCACCGTTCGAGATTTGCGCCTGGAGCTCCTTCAACGTGGCGGCCAAGCTGGGGTCCGTTGCCAGTTGGCTCTTGATCTTTTCGTAAGCGTGCAGGACGGTCGTGTGGTCGCGGCCGCCGAATTCTTCGCCGATGGCGGGCAGCGACGCATCGGTCAACGTCCTGGCCAAGTACATGGCGATTTGCCGCGGGAAGGCGACATCCCGGGAACGCGACTTGGACAACAGGTCCGCCGGGCGCAGGCCAAAGTACCGCGCCACGCACTGCTGGATGGCTGGAATCGAGATGGGCTGCCGGTGCTGCGTGGGCATCAAGTCCTTGAGGGCCTCCGCGGCCAGCTCGACGGTGACCGGCCGCCCGATGGCGCGCGAATAGGCGACGACACGGGTCAACGCGCCCTCAAGCTCGCGGATGTTGGACCGAGCCTGCTGGGCGATGAAAAGCAGCACGTCCTGCGGGACGTTGAGGCCTTCGTCCTCGGCTTTCTTGCGGATGATGGCCGTCCGGGTTTCAAAGTCGGGCGGCTGGATGTCGGCCTGCAGCCCCCACTCAAACCGGGAGCGTAGGCGCTCCTCGAGGTGAGGGATTTCCCGCGGCGGCCGATCGCTGGAGATGACGATCTGGCGGTTGACCTCAAAGAGGGCGTTAAAAGTATGGAAAAACTCTTCTTGGGTGCTCTCCTTGCCCGCGATGAACTGGATGTCGTCGATCAAGAGGATGTCCACCGAGCGGTACTTGGCCCGGAAGGCGGCCATCGCCTTATGCTGTAGGGCGCTGATG
>LZRQ01000023.1 GCA_002159155.1 Firmicutes bacterium ZCTH02-B6 | reverse complement strand
GTTTGCTTCCGGCTTCCTTCGGATCCCACCTCGCGATGGGCACCCTTGCCTTCAGCTAACGGTTGGTGTCACCAACCCCCGTTCGGGACTTTCACCCTATAGTTGCAGCCCATGCCGGGCGTACCGCGACGAGGCACGGCCAGCATGGGCCGTGCCTCGCTTTGTTTTGCCGCTGAGTAAACCGCTTTACGCCGCGGCGCGGTACTCCTTGGGCACCACCCGCTCCTCGCGATCGATCAGCCCGTACCAGCGCAGGAATTCCTCGGCGAAGGCCTTTTGCCAGCGAACGCGGGTCGCCTTTAGCGTGCGGTAGGCGGTCGCCTCTGCGATGAAGGCCGGAATGCCCAAATCGGCGCCGGCCTTGCGGGCCAAGGAGCCAGCCACCGGCGGGCCGACGACCCGGAAGCGGTAAGTGCTGCGATTCTTAACGTGGTACGTGTTGAGGTACTGGACCGCCTCATTGGCAAAGCGCCGCGCGTCGCCGGCCGGATAGGTGATGAGCGTCTGGCCTACCGAGTCGTGGCGGCGGTAGAGCCCCCACCCCTCGTGGAGATCCAGGAGCGCCACAGGCTGAAACTCTTCCACGACGGCCCATATCTCACGGGCCAGTTCCGTGGCCGGTTCCTTGCCGACGGGAAACTGGCGGTTGAGGTCGATCCCTCCGGTGGACGTGCGCCGGCCGCGGGCGATGGCGTCGCTGTTGGCCCGGGGCAAAACGACCAGCGTGCCTCGGTCGATGATCCAGTCCTTGATCTCGCCGGCGGCGAGATACCCCGACGTCTCATCGCCGTGCACACCTCCGACGATCATGACCGTCGGCCCGGGCTCCGCGGCCCGGAGGATGTAAACCTCGGTTTCCTCGCGTGTGCCCGCCCGCAGCGTCCGCACTTCCCTGGTGACGGCCGGCGGATGTTCTTCCGCAGGCAAAGCGGCCTCGCCGTCGCCTGCCGCGGGCTCGACGGGCGCGTTCGCCGGTGCGGCGACGGGCGTGGCGGCAGACGCCCAGGCGGCCCCGGGCGCCAAGGCGGCAAGAAATACGCTAAAAAGGAGCAGCAAGAGCGAATACCGTTTCATCGTTCAACCCCCTACGGCCCACTACGGCCCGCCTTGGACGCTCTCCTCCGGGGAATGGCCGGCGCGCCTGCCGCTGCATGGGAGCCTGTCCGGTTTCCGGAACGGCAGGCAGGAGGGGGGCTGTGCGGGAGGCGAAGTTAGCTGCCCTATCAACTAGGGAGTGGAGGGGTGGAAATGACAGTCGGCAGGTTGCCGTGGCTGAAGCTGGCCGTCCTCGTGGCCGTCCTCGGGCTTGTCGTCATGTGCACAGGGCTCGGGCTTGCCCAGGAAAGCGAGAGTGCGGCGACCACCGTGACGGTGACCGGCACGGGGCGGGTCAGCCGGGAGGCTACACGGGCCACGGTAGACACGGTCATCGAGGGCACGGGCGACACGCCCGCAGAGGCGGAAGAAGCGGTGCGCCGGCAGTACGCGGCGATCCAGCACGCCGTAAACGAGCTCGGCTTTGAGCTGGTGCCCGGACAGTTCTCCCTCAACCCGCGCTGGGAGTACCGTGACGGGGCCAGCGTGCAAAGCGGTTACGAAGCGCGCCGGTTTGTGCAGATCGTCATCTCGGACGCGGCGCGCACCGGCGAAGCCATACAGGGGCTGCTCAACGCGGGGCTCAGCTTTGTGTACAACGTGACCTACGCCGTGGACGACCGGACGGCGGCCCGGGACGAAGCCATCCGCCTGGCGCTGGAGGACGCCCGGCAGCAGGCGGAGGCGGTCGCTCGGTACATGGGCATGCGGCTCGGCCGCGTCTTGACCATTACCGGCAGCGACGCGTGGCCGGGGTACTACGAAGGCGTCGACGCCGGGGGCGTCCAGATGGACCCGGCGCCCGTCTCGGTTCAGGTTTCTCTCAAGGTCACCTACGAGCTCCTAGAACCTAAACTAGAACCTAAACTAGAACCTTAACTACAGCCTTAACCTGGCTAAGGACCGTTTGGGCGCCGTGCCCGCCCACTGGGTGCGGCGCCCTCCCTCCGCCGGGACCCGCGCCGTCGACCGGCTTGTCTCCTTTTCCTGCTGCACCTGCCACCATTTAGCCCTGGTGACCCGCAGGCTCGCGCCGATATACTGCAAGCGGAAAGGAGTGGGAAACATGCACATGTCCATCAGGCACGTGGGCGTGCTGACCTTGGTGCTGGCGCTCGTGGGCGCGGGCATCGCCGGCGCATCGCTGGCTAGCGCGGCCACCGCCGGCCCCGGGCCCGACGAGGCGGCCGGCGAGCCGGTTGCGCCGTCCGTGGACGGGCACAGCC
>LZRQ01000022.1 GCA_002159155.1 Firmicutes bacterium ZCTH02-B6 | reverse complement strand
GACCAAGACACGGCCGCGGGAGGGCCGGCGCGTCCACCGGACCGTGACCGCGCCGCCGGCGGGCGTCGCTTGGAGTGCGTTGCGCACCAGGTGAGCAAAGGCCTGGCTCAACAGCTGTTCGTTGCCCATCACCGGCAGCGCGCCTTTCCCACCCCGTACTCTGAGGGAGATGCCGGCCGTCCTGGCCTGTGGGAGGAAGAGCTCGACGAGCCGCTGCAAGACTGTCCCGAGGTCCACTGGTTCTTTAGGAACCTGGTGCGGGCGGACCATATCCATCAGCCCGGCCAGAAAGCGGTTGAGCTCGTCCAAGGACCCGATGATTTGGCGCAAGAGGGCGGTGCGGCGTGCGGGATCAGGAGTCATGGCGGCTAGCTCCGCGCTGGCGCGGATGGCCGCCAGGGGGTTGCGCACCTCGTGCACGGCAAAGGCGGCCAATCTCTCCAGGAGGGCCAAGCGCCGGCGGTACTCTTCCTGCTCGCGCCGCTCCTGCCAGCGGCTAATGTCGACGAGGGCGAGTACCCGGCTGCGCTCCCGCCCGGGTCGCCCCCGCAGCGGTGCGCCTTCGGCCAGAAACAGCTTCGCCTCATTGCCACCGCTGCCCAGACGCACGAGCGGCCACTGGGGTGCCTCGAGCTCGCTGGCCGCGGCCACCTCGACAAATCCCAATTCGTCCCACATGAGGCCGACCAGGGTGTCCCGGCGCCGCCCCAGTTCCCGTTCAGCGGCCGGATTGCAGTCCACCAAACGGTTCTCGGCGTCGAGGAAAAGCAGCGGCCAGGGCGACCTTGCTCCGAGCAGCGCCTGCCGCGCCACGCTTTCGTGAAACGCGCGCCACGCCCCGCTGAGCGCCGCCGCCCATCTCACCACCGTCGACCGGATGCTGGCGTCCAGTGCAGCACCGCGCACCGCTAGAGCCAACACGGCGACGGGGCGGCGGGAGCCCTGGCGCAGCGGAGCAGCGCAACACGCCCAATCGTGGTACGCCTGGTGGTAATGCTCGGGTCCAGAAACGACAGCCGCTCGCTGTTCGCGCACGGCCAGCGCCACCGCACAAGTCCCAGCGCACTCCTCCACCAGCTTCCGGCCGGGTTTCAGCTCGGTCTTGGTACCGGGGCCGGTGACGACGTCCAGGAGGACTCCCTCACTGTCCGCGAGCAGCGCCACCGAGCCGGTGCGCGCCGCCGGTTTCTCGCCCGAGACCAATAGCCTCAGAAGGGGCCGCGCCAAGGCGATCAGCGGCCGGTAAGCGGCCAGGCGGAGACTCAGCTCCCCGTGCGGCAGGGTATCGACTACCGGCTCCTGCTGCGGGTCAAGCCCCAGCTGGCGGCAGCGCGCCCAGCTTTGGGCGATAAGCGGCCGGACGCGGCTGGGAGCTACCCCGGTACGCAGGAACTGTTCCCAAGCGCGCACCATCACCGCTTCCCGATGGCCTGCCACCGTGTCCCACCCCCACGGAACCTCGTCGCTTCAACTGGGGGTTCATCGCCCCCCCAACAGCGGCTCCAGGTGTTCCCGGTCGGTGACGGGCGGCGAGCAACGGAAGTCCTCGCAAACGTACACGCTCAGCCGCCCCTCGACGGCAGGGCGATCCGCCAGCAGTCCCGGCGGTGCCTCCCCATGCTGCGGATCATGGCCCGCGATGACCCGGTGTGGGATGTACAAGCGGTGGATGCGGTGCAAGAAACGACGCCCCTCGGGACTAAAGATCGGCCCTACCAGCCCGATCTCTTTGGCCCCGCGCTGGTATTGATCCAACGCCGCCAAGAGGGACCCGGTGCCCCACGGGTTCTGGCTCATCTGGCCCGCGAACGCGGCCAGAAGTTCCTCGGCCTTGGCCCGCCAGCGGTCGTCGCCCGTGATCCCGTACAGCCGCAACCAAGTCATGGCGGCGACACCGTTGCCCGAAGGCGTCGACTGGTCCCACAGCTCCTTGGGTCGCTGCAGCGGCACGTCGCACCCGGCAGGGCGGATGGTCTCGTGAAGCATCTCGGCCATGGCCAGCAGGTCACGGGTGCCGCTGTAGCAGCGCATCAGGGGATAATTGCCCCGCCGGGAAGCCTCGTAGAGGGCGGCGAACTGCTCCCGGGTTTCCACCGGCACCCCGCCCGCGCCGTGCTGGCCGGGATCCCGCAGGTGGGGCCGGAAGAAGTGCTCCTGGGTGTTCTGGTCGATGCCCAGGGAGATGACGTCGAGGCAGCCGGACTCGGCGATCTCGGCGATGCCCCGGCGGGTGGCCTCGTAATCGGGCAGCCCGAAGTGGTGGCGAATTACGGGATAGGGCGCCTTCCAGCGGATCCGGTCCAGCAGGGTGTCGGGGTATGCC
>LZRQ01000021.1 GCA_002159155.1 Firmicutes bacterium ZCTH02-B6 | reverse complement strand
CCCGGAAAGTGATCGTGACCGCTGAGGACGGGACCGAGTACACGTATGGGATCCCCTTCGGCGCCCGCCTGCGGGTCCGCGACGGCCAGGAAGTAGAGGCCGGCGACAGCCTCACCGAGGGCCCCGTCAATCCCCACGACATCCTGCGGGTCAAGGGCGTGCGCGGGGTGCAGCAGTACCTGGTGCAGCAAGTGCAGGACGTGTACCGTTCGCAGGGCGTTGATATCAACGACAAGCACATTGAGGTCATCGTCCGGCAGATGCTGCGCAAGGTCAAGGTGGAGGATCCCGGTGATACGGAGCTCTTGCCGGGCGGCCTTGTGGATCAGTTTGAGTTTGAAGAGGAAAACCGGCGCGTTCAGGCTATCGGCGGGCAACCCGCTACCGCCAAGCCGGTCCTTCTTGGGATCACCAAGGCGTCCTTGGCCACCGAGAGCTTCCTGTCCGCGGCCTCGTTCCAGGAGACGACCCGAGTACTGACGGAAGCCGCCATCAAAGGCAAGGAGGACCCGCTGGTCGGTCTCAAGGAGAACGTCATCATCGGCAAGCTGATCCCGGCCGGCACGGGCATGGCCCGCTACCGTCATATCCGGGTCAAGCCCGCGGAAGGAGCGCGGCCGGTGACGATGGACGACCTGGAGGCCGACGCGGAGGAGCTTGGCCTGGACATGGCCGAGGAGATGGAGAGCGGGGATGACACGGTCGAGTCGGGAGTAGGCCTGGCGGACTGACCGTTGACACGCCCTAGGGCCGGTGCTAGAATACGAAAGTGTGCGTAGCCCCGGAAAGGGTGATTATGGCCATGCCCCATCGGCTGCAGACGGCCAAGGCCCGGGCTGTGGGCACGCGCCAGACCATGCGGGCCCTCGAAAAGGGCATCGCTGAGGTTGTCTTTGTGGCGCAAGACGCGGAGGAACGGGTGACCCGGCCGGTGCTGGAGTTGGCGCGCCGGAGGGGTATCCCGTGCGTTCCCGTCGCGACCATGAGCGAGCTGGGCAAGCATTGCAACATCAACGTCGGGGCAGCTACGGCCGCCATTCTGCGGAGCGAGCTGCCCCGCCGGGCCACGGCTTCGGGATGAGTCATGGATTTGACCGGAAAGGGGGTCGGTAAACGCAATGCCGACGATGAACCAGCTGGTGCGGAATCCGCGCAAGCCAGTCAAGAAGAAGAGCAAGGCGCCGGCCCTGCATTACATCTACAACAGCCTCAAGGGCCGCACGCTGGAGGTTGAAGGCGCGCCGTTTAAGCGGGGCGTCTGCACGCGTGTGTACACCACCACGCCAAAAAAGCCCAACTCGGCGCTGCGCAAGGTAGCGCGCGTGCGCTTGACCAACGGCATCGAGATCACGGGGTACATCCCGGGTGAGGGGCACAACCTGCAGGAGCACTCGATGGTCCTGGTGCGCGGCGGCCGCGTCAAGGACTTGCCGGGCGTGCGCTACCACATTGTGCGCGGCACGCTCGATGCGGCGGGGGTCGCCAACCGGCGGCAAGGGCGCTCCAAGTACGGTGCCAAACGGCCCAAGTAAGGCCCGGTTGCGCGAGAGACGGGAGGATGAACGATGCCACGCAGAGGCAGCGTACCGAGGCGAGTGATTGCACCGGATCCGCTTTATAACAGCGTGTTGGTGCATCAGCTCATCAACAAGGTCATGTGGGACGGCAAGAAGAGCCTTGCCGAATCGATTGTGTATCGCGCTTTTGATATCGTCAGGGAGCGGACGGGCCAGGAGCCGCTGGACGTTTTGGAGCGTGCAGTGAAAAACGTGATGCCGGTGCTCGAGGTGCGGCCCCGCCGCGTCGGTGGCGCTACGTACCAGGTGCCGATCGAAGTGCGTCCCGAGCGCCGGACGACGCTGGCCCTGCGCTGGATCGTCCAGTACGCGCGTGAGCGGAAGGACAAGACTATGGCCGAACGGCTCGCCAACGAGCTGCTCGATGCGGCCAATGGCCAAGGCGGTGCGGTGAAGAAGAAGGAAGACACCCACCGCATGGCGGAGGCCAACAAGGCTTTCGCGCACTACCGCTGGTAGTGCGGCGCCGCTATGGCGGCGGTAAGGGGGATCGTTTGAGTGGCACGGGAGTTTCCGTTGGAAAAGACCCGCAACATTGGGATTATGGCCCACATCGACGCGGGGAAGACGACCACGACCGAGCGCATCTTGTTCTACACCGGCCGCGTGCACAAGCTCGGTGAAGTGCACGAAGGCGCTGCGACCATGGACTGGATGGTCCAAGAGCGGGAGCGCGGCATCACTATCACTGCTGCCGCCACCACCTGCCAGTGGAATGGTCACCGCATCAACATCATAGATACGCCCGGGCACGTGGACTTCACCGTGGAGGTGGAGCGCAGCCTGCGGGTGCTCGAC
>LZRQ01000020.1 GCA_002159155.1 Firmicutes bacterium ZCTH02-B6 | reverse complement strand
CGCTTTCGTTCCTGTTTTTCCATCGACGCGAGTCATTCCGTCGTGGGGCCTGTGGAGATGTGGGCAAGCCGAAGGCTTGTCCAAGCCCCTGGGGAGTCTGTGGGCAACGCATCCGCGTTGTCCACCAGAATCCCCAGGGGCGGCATCTCCACAGGCCGTCCCTACGTCGCCTCTAGCGGTGCAACGGCTTTCTGTCCGTGCACCTTCCGCATGGACTCCCCCTTCAGAACGATTCGGTGAGCGCTATGCACCAACCGGTCCAGGATCGCGTCGGCCAGGGTGGGGTCTTCAATGGTCTGGTGCCAATGTTCCAAAGGCAGCTGGCTGGCCACGATGGTGGCTTGCAGCTGTACTCGGTCATCAAGAATGTCCAGAACTTCCCTGGCCGCACGAGGAGTCAAGGGCGTCAGTCCCCAGTCATCCAAAACCAAGACATGGGTCTGAGCCAACCGTCTTGCCCACGAAGGATAAGAGCCATCCGCTTTTGCCAGGGCGATCTCTTCCAAGAACCGCGACATGCGGAAATAGCGCGCCCGATACCCGCGGCGACAGGCCGCCTGGGCCAGAGCGCACGCAATAAACGTCTTTCCCACCCCTGTGGGACCGGTGATCAGGACGTTTTGATGGGCCTCCACCCACTGACACGTCCCCAGGCGGTGTATGATGGCTCGATCCAGCCCGCGAGGCGTGTGGTAATCGATGTCCTCCAGGCACGCCGGCAGGCGCAGCTTGGCCTCCTTCAGGAGCCGAGCCAGACGCCGGTTCCTGCGCGTCAGCCACTCGTGGTCCACCAGCAACCCCAGTCGCTCCTCAAAGGAGAGCTGCTGCACATCGGGCTGGGCCGCCTGCTCGGCCAGGGCTTCCGCCATGCCGGTCAATCGGAGCTCCCGCAACCGTTCCAGCGTCTGGTGCATCAGCACGACGAGCATGCCTCCCGATGACCGTAATAGTGGGGGCCTCGCAGGTTTTCATGAGTAGCCACCAGGGAGGTTTCCTGGACCTCCTCCAGCGGCCGGCGGTCCAGTCCCTTCTCGAGGATGCTTTTCAACCGGGTGTAAGATAGCGCCCGCCAGGCCAGAGCCCGTTGGGCAGCGTTTTCCATGCGCTCTCGCTCATAATGTTGGGCGAGACGCATAATTCCCAAACACGCCCGGTACCCTTGCTCGGGATGGGGCTTGGCCGCCAGGATGGCTTCCACCAAGGCGGCGGTGTGAGGTCCCACGGATTGGCGCGCCCAGCCAATCAGACGGGACGGTTTCCATTCCAGGTACTGCCTGTGCGCAGCCGGCATGTGTTCAGGGTTCGTGCAGTACTTGCCGGCCTCACGGGTCCGCCTGTGGCTGGCCACTCGCCGCCCTTTGAAAAAGATCTCCACGGTGGCCGCGTTGTAACGCACCTCCACCTGATGCCCACAGAGTTGATACGGCACGCTGTAGAAGCTTCGTTCGACTTCCACGTGGTAGTCGATGTTCACCCGGGCCTGCTTCCAGCGGGCGAACTCGTAGGGCTGGGAAGGCAAGGGCCGCAGGGCGGGACGCTCCAGGGTCTCAAACAAACTGCGGCGAGTCCCGGGCAGCTTCTGGAACGGGCGGTTGTTCAACGCTTCCAGTTGGGCCGCCACCGCCTGGCGGGCTTCGGTTAAGCTGAAGAAAGTCTGTTTCCGCAGCGGTGCCAGAATCCAGCGTTCGGCCTGCAGGACTGCGTTCTCCACTTTGCCCTTGTCGGTGGCCCGGCCCACACGGGCCGGCAGCACCGCCATTCCGTAGTGGGCAGCCAACTCCATCAGCGTGGGATTCAGGTCCGGCTCGTAACGGCACGGCCGTACCACCAGCGCCTTGGGGTTGTCGCAGACCAGCTTCTCGGCCACACCGCCGAAAAAGTGGAGCGCCCGCACGATCATGACCACCCAGTTCTCCAAGTCCTGCGCCGCGGCGACGTCGGCGAAGGTGTAATTGCTGGCGGGCAGCACAGCCACAAACACGGGCGCCTCCCAGCTCTTGCCCGTCCGGGGGTCCACGATGGACAGCGTCTGCCCAGCGAAGTCGACCATCATCGTCTCACCGGCCTGGTGCGGTTGACGGAGCACCACCTCCAGCTGTTTCGCCCAGGCCGCGTAGCGTTGGCAAAACCGGCTGTACTGATAGCCGTCGGGGTGCTGTCGCTTGTACTCCAT
This sequence comes from Firmicutes bacterium ZCTH02-B6, assembly GCA_002159155.1. Lineage (GTDB taxonomy): Bacteria > Bacillota > Limnochordia > Limnochordales > ZCTH02-B6 > ZCTH02-B6. The sequence continues at coordinate 215 of LZRQ01000020.1, read as the reverse complement.
CCACAACAGTTGCAGGGTCACACCCTTGCGGCGCAGTTCTCGATGGACAGCGGCCCAATCCGGCTCAGGCCGCACCCGGCCTTGCTCGCGGTTACCCGGGTAAAGCCGTGCTTCCAATTGACCGTCATCCAGATCGTCCGGCAACGGCCAGGACAGTCCGGCCGCCTTGGCCCGGTTGAGCATGTCGACTACGGTGCTGTGGGACACACCCACGC
>LZRQ01000019.1 GCA_002159155.1 Firmicutes bacterium ZCTH02-B6 | reverse complement strand
CACGTGAGCACCGCCTCGAGCCCGCACGCGTTCACAGCCCGGGACCGTGGTTCCCGCCGTCATCCCGCGGGCATGGCCTGTCCGGTCCGGACATAAGTTGTCCCCGAGGGGGGACGTGTGGTCATGCAGGACCAGGCCGAACGGATCGATCAGGAGATCGTGCCCTACTTGCCGCCTCGCTTAGGAGCTCTCATTGTCCGCCTGCCCCCCGCAACCAAGGCGCGCCTCACCGAGCTGCGTCTGCGGGTAGGACAGCCTGCCGCCGTCGCACTGGCTGGGGATGAGCGCTGGTTTCTCGGTCCCGGGGGTCTCGTGGGCGACCCAGACCACGCCGAACTTGTCACCCGTGAGGATGGGGAGCGCCTGTTGGCCGCTCTCAGCCGTTCCTCGGTCTACGCTCTCGAGGAACAGTTCCGGAGCGGCTATCTGACGCTTCCTGGCGGCCACCGCGTCGGTTTTTGCGGCGAGATGGCGCTGGAGAACGGCCGTCCGAGGACTCTGCGCCACGTGGGCGCCTTCAACATCCGCATCGCCCGGGCGGTTCCCGGAGCGGCGGATGCCGTGCTCCCCCGGTTGGTGACCCCTGGCGGGCGCATTCGCCATACGCTGATCGTCTCGCCGCCGGGCTGCGGCAAGACCACCCTCCTACGCGACCTGGCGCGGCAGATAAGCTGGGGGGTGCCCGCGCTCGGCCTGCCTGGAACGGACGTTGCCATCGTCGATGAGCGTTCGGAGATCGCCGCCTGCCGCGATGGGGTCCCCCAACACGACGTTGGCCCTCGCACCGACGTGTGCGACCGGTGTCCCAAGCCCGTTGGGATACTGCAGGTGGTGCGCGCGATGTCGCCCCGCGTCATCATCACGGACGAGGTTGGCAGCGAGGCCGACGGTGCCGCGCTCTTGGAAGCGCTGCACGCCGGGGTCACGGTCATCGCCTCCGCCCACGGCAACGACTGGACCGACGCCGCCGCACGGCCGGCGCTGCGCCGGCTGTTAGAGAGTGGCGTCTTTGAGCGGGCGGTAGTCTTGAGCCGCCGGCGCGGTCCGGGCACCATCGAAACGGTCCTTGACCTCACCCGGGCCGACTCGCGGCCCGCAACCCCGACCCCAACCCATCGCATGCATACACCCGTCGCGGCGATCGTAAGTATGTCCTGAGATGGACAAGGAGTGTTTGAGCCATGTCAAGGGCGTTGGGCGCTGCCTTGGTCTTTGGGGCGGCGGCCATGATCGGAGCGGTCGTCGCCCGGGCCCACCAGGACCGGCCGCGGGTACTGCGGTCGCTGCAGGCGGCTCTGACCATGCTGCAAACAGAGATCGTCTACGCCGGCACGCCCTTGCCAGAGGCGCTGGGGCAAGTGGCACGGCGCACGCCCCCGCCAACCGGCGCCTTTTTCGCCGCGGCCGCCGACATCTTGCGCTCCCGTCCAGGCATTACGGCTGGGGAAGCCTGGCAGGAGGCGCTCCGGGCCGGTCCCGGATGGCCCCTGACGGTGGACGACGAACTGGTCTTGCAGGACCTCGGGGCCTGCCTAGGGCGGTCTGACGCTGCCGACCAGCAGAAGCACCTGCAGCTGGCTTTGACACAGCTGGCCCGTCTGCAGGCGGAGGCCGAGGCGCAGCGCGAGGCGCAGGTGCGGCTTTGGCGATGGTTGGGCGTATGCGCCGGCGGGTGCCTGGTGCTCTTGCTCTACTGAGGGGGGCGGGAGCGGTGGACATCACCATGATCTACCAGATCGCCGGCATCGGGATTCTCATCGCCATCCTCAACATCTTTCTCGCCCAGGCCGGCCGTCAGGAACAGGCCCAGATGTTGAGTCTGGCCGGTGTGGTCATCGTGCTGTTGTGGTTGATCCAGCTCATCGGCCAGTTGTTCCGGGACGTGGAGACGGTATTCCGTTGGTGGTGACCGGCGGCTTTGCGGCAAAGGGAGGCGCTTTCCGTGGAGGATGCGGCCCGCATCGTGGGCGCCGGCCTCGTGGTAACCATTTTGCTCGCCGTATTGCGAGACCGCTACCCGGCCTTGGCGGTCCAGCTCATGATCGCGTTTGTGGTTGGGGTGTTCTTGTTCCTGCTGCCTGCCCTCGACCGGGTCGTGAGCGTTTTTACGGATCTCGGCCGGCGGGCTCAGGTCAACAGCGCCTATCTCGACATCGCCCTGCGGGTCATGGGCGTGGCGTACCTCACGGCCTTCGGGGCGCAAATCTGCAAGGACGCCAAGGAGGAAGCACTGGCGAGCGTCATCGAGCTGGCGGGGAAAGTGGTCATCCTGCTGCTGGCGCTGCCCGTGGTCATGGGGATCTTGGACGCCCTGATGCGACTGTTGCCCTGAGGGGCGGCGCGAAGCAATGCATGGCGAGGACTTGTAGGACATGCGGGGCCTGTTACCGCAACGA
>LZRQ01000018.1 GCA_002159155.1 Firmicutes bacterium ZCTH02-B6 | reverse complement strand
CGCCGGAAGCCGTCATCGAGTGCACGGGGCAAGGGGACGTGTGGGCCCTGGCGCCGGCGCTGGTGCGCCCCGGCGGGCGGGCGCTCCTGTTTGGCGGCCTTACCGGCGACGCCCAGGTGAGCTTTTCGGCGCGGCGGATTCACTATGACGAAGTGACGCTGCTGGGCTCTTTCCACTTCACGCCGGCCGACGTCGCGGAGGCGTACCGGCTGTTGACCCAGGAAAAGATGGGGCTCGGCCAGATCATCACCGGCGTGCGGCCCCTTGCGGAGCTGCAGCAGGTATTCGACGACCTGGAGCAAGGGCGCGGGGTCAAATACGCCCTCATCCCGGAGGGGGTCCAGTGATGGGAGAACCCGTCGGTTCGGTCCCCGTGCCGGGGGCCACGATGCAAGCTGCCGTCTTGAAGGGGCCCGGCCACGTGGTGGTCGAGGAGGTGCCGGTGCCGGCGCCCGGCCCGGGCGAGGTGCTGGTGCGCCTGCGCGCCTGCGGCATCTGCGGCAGCGACCTTTTGGACTGGTATGTGGCGCAAAAGGCGCCGTTGGTCTTTGGCCACGAGCCGGCAGGCGAGGTGGTGGCCGTCGGGCCCGGCGTGTCGGGGTTGGTGCCTGGCCAGCGGGTGTTTGTCCACCACCATGCCCCGTGCATGGAGTGCGAGATTTGCCGGCGGGCGATTTCGTCCACTGCCCCGTCTGGAAGCAAAACGCCCTGCGGCCTGGCGGGATGGCCGAATACGCCGTGGTCAGCGCGCCTAGCGTCCGCCATGATGTGCTGACGCTGCCGCAGCACGTCAGTTTTGAAGCGGGCACCCTCGTCGAGCCCGCGGCCTGTGTCGTCAAGGGTCTCCGCCGGGCCCACTTCGCTCCCGGCATGCGGGTGCATATCATCGGCCTCGGCTTCATTGGACAGTTGTTTGGCTTTTTGACCCGCGCCGGGGGCGCCAGGTTTGTGTCGGGATCGGACCAAGTCGACCCGCGGCTCACCCTGGCGGCGACGCACTGGGCGGACACCGTCTTTGACGTGCGCACCAGCCACCCGCCGGCCCACTCCTATGACCTGGTCGTGGTCACCCCGGGGTCAGCGGCCGCCATCCGGGCGGGGATAGATCTTGTACGGAACGGCGGGACGCTGCTCGTGTTTGCCCCCACCCCGCCCGGCGAAAGCGTCGGCCTACCGCTCCACGACCTGTTTTTCCGTGAGATTACGCTGGTCACCAGCTACTCCGCCGGGCCCGATGACACCCGCGCCGCCTTGTCCCATGTGACGGCGGGGCACCTGCCGGCCGATGTCCTCATCTCGCACCGGTTTCCGCTGCGGGAGGCGGCGGAGGCATACCGGGCGGCGGGCCGCACCGGCGAGGTGCTCAAGGTGATCGTCACGATGGATTGACGCGGCGGCCGATTGTTGAGACGATGGGATCGCAGTTGGAGCCGCATGCACGACGGGTGCATGCCAGGCACCGTCGCACCGAGCGCGGCCTGGGCGTAAAGCATGCCCCGGCGTTCCAATGGAACGTGCGGCGGAGCGTAACGGGAGGCGCGTATCCATGGCGGAAATTGAGACCAAGCCGGCGTCGCTTTTCCGGCGATTTGACCCGCATGCCTACCGCTGGGACGGCGTGGAGTTGGAGGAGTACAAGCTCCACCAGGGCCAGCACCCCGGCGAAGGCTGGAAAGACATTACCCGCCAGGTGGTGGCGGGCCGGCATGGCGAGCCGTGCGCGTTCCGCGTCCGCTACTTTGAAGTCGGCCCCGGCGGGCATTCGTCGCTGGAGAAGCACGAGCACATCCACATCGTCATGACCTTGCGGGGCAAAGGCCGCGTCATCATCGGCGACGATGTCTTTGAAACGCAGCCCTTTGACGTCATGTACGTGCCGCCGATGACGCCGCACCAGTTTGTCAACGACGGGGATGAGCCCTTTGGCTTCGTGTGCGTCGTGGACGCGGACCGCGACCGCCCGCAGCCCTTGTCCCCTGAGGAACTGGCGAGGCTCAAGGCCAACCCCGCCACTGCCGCCGTCATGCGTGCCTGAGCTGGCCGCACACCCCCAAAATGCGTCAGGACTCGCATGAGCCGCGGGGCAGCGGCGTCAACCAGGGAGGGACAAGCGTGCGGTTTGTGGTCTTTGGCGGCAGCGGCGACATGGGCCGGCGGGCGGTATTGGAGCTCGCCCGCACCCCCGGCGTGGAGGGGGTCACCATCGTCGGCCGCACGGAAGGGTCGGCCGAGCGGGCGCGCGACGTCATCGGGCAAGCGCTGGATACGACGCCCGTTGCCCCGGTGCTCTCCACCGCGGCCGTCGACGCAGCCGACCAGGAAGCGGTCGTGCGCCTCATGGGGGAGCACGACGTGGCGGTCGGCGCCCTCGGGCCCTTTTACCTTTATGAAGAGCGCCCCGTC
>LZRQ01000017.1 GCA_002159155.1 Firmicutes bacterium ZCTH02-B6 | reverse complement strand
GCTTGCGGATCACTTCACGCTGGCCCGCAAGCCGCTCGCCATTATCGCCCACTCGTACATTCCCCTGCACCGTCATCACTGGTTTCCCGCGCAAACGCTAGGCTTCAGGCCGCCCCGCGGTTAGCGGTCGACCTGGGCCGGCGAGGGGTGTTTTATACCGGGGAGAATTATGTCGCCCGTGCGGCGGTCGGCGCCGCCGCGCTCGTCCCCAGCACGAGCCCGGTCTTGTCCCGCACTTCCTCCATGGTGTCCCGGGCGATGGCGCGGGCGCGGTCGGCGCCGTAGGCCAAGAGCTCCTTTAGCTCGTCCTGCCGGGACATCAGCTCCGTGTAACGCTCGCGAATGGGAGTCAGGGCCCGTACCATATCTTCCGCCAGCTGTTGCTTCAAGTCTACATAGCGGAGGGCTCCCTGTTCGTACGCTTCCCGGAACTGGGCTACCGTCTCAGGGGCGGAAAAGCTCTCTAGTAGCGTAAACAGGTTAGCCACGCCGGGGCTCATGCTTTCCCCCCGGGGCCCAGTATCGGTGACGGCCCGGCGGATCAGGCCCTGGATCTCCTCGGGCGGGGCGGTCAAGGCCACGAAGCTGCCCGGGATGCTCTTGGACATCTTGCGCGTCGGGTCGTTGAGCGCCATGACGCGCGCCGCTCGGGTCAGAAGAGCCTGCGGTTCGGGGAACGTTTCCCCAAAGAGGTGGTTAAAGCGCCGGGCGAGGTCGCGGCTGAGCTCCAGGTGCTGGACTTGATCCTCACCCACGGGGACGAGGGCGGCCTTGTACAGCAGGATGTCAGCCGCCTGCAAGATAGGGTAGTTGAGCAGCCCGGCGTTGACGTTTTCCTGGTGTTGCTTGGCCTTGTCTTTAAACTGGGTCATCCGTTGCAGGCTGCCCAAGGGGGTGATGCAGTTGAGGATCCAGCATAGCTCGCTGTGCTCCCTGACGTGCGACTGCACGTACAGGATGCTGCGCTCCGGATCGATCCCACATCCGATGAGGGTGGCCGCCGTAGCCAACACCCGCTGGGGCAACTCGGCCGGATCATAAGGGATCGTCATCGCGTGCAGGTCCACGATGGAAAACACGCAGTCGTGCTCAGCTTGCACGGCAACCCAGTTGCGGATCGCTCCCAGGTAGTTGCCCACGTGCAGCTGGCCGGTGGGCTGGATGCCCGAGAAGACGCGCGCCATCGATTCCACTCCCGTCGGTCGATTGTTGCTTTGCCGTTGCCAATTTCCGGCTCAGGAGCCTCTGGGGTTCCCAGTTTCCTTTTCGGTCCAGTTTACCACAAGCACGGTTCGCTGGGGAAGCGACCTGGAGGCGGACGGGCAGGTATGCCTGCGCCGGCTGTGGAACATCTGGACGCTGCGCCCTGGTCTGGGCGCAGGGAACACTGGCCTGTGGAGGGATCCCGGTGATCGCGATACTGACCGACTTCGGCCAGTCCGAGTACCTGGGCATCATGAAGGGCGTAATCTTTCGGCACGCGCCCCGGGCCGTCGTCTGCGACCTGTACAACGAGGTGGACGCCCAGTCGGTGCGCGAAGGGGCCTGGGTGCTGTACACCGCCTACCGGCACTTCCCGGAAGGAACCGTCTTTCTGTGCGTGGTCGATCCAGGCGTCGGGTCCGACCGTCAGGCACTGGCCGTACGCACGCAGCGCTATTACTTCGTCGGCCCGGATAACGGCCTCATGTACCCAGCCATGGCGGACGACGGAATTGTCGAGGCGGTGGATTTGCCGGTGCCGCCGGAGGCCTCCAAGACCTTTCACGGCCGGGACGTGTTTGCGCCGGCCGCGGCGAAACTCGAAGCCGGGGCTGCCTTGGCGGTTCTCGGGCGCCCGACCGAGGTCAAGGTACCGCTCACCTTTCACCTGCAGGGCAGGGAGGGGGAGATCGTGCGGGTGGATCGCTTTGGCAACATCATCACCAACCTGCCCCATACGGGCCAGGACCAATACCGGGTGACGGTCGAGAGCTACAGACGGGTATTGCCTTTTGCCCGCACTTACGCCGAAGCGCCCCGCGGGCAGTTGTTTGTCATCGAAGGCTCGTCGGGCACGCTGGAGATTAGCCTCAAGAACGGCAGCGCCTGGTCAGTCATGGACGTTCCCGTCGGTGGACGCATCGTCCTTGAGTGAAGGAACGGGCAGGTGCCCCTCACGCACCGCGGCAGCCAGGGCCAAGCCAGGCCCGCCGGCGGCGAATACCCCGTCGCGGCCGGGAAGGCCGACGTAGTAAGTGGGATAGTCACCGACCATCACCGGAGTGGGCTCGCCAATCAGGAGCACCAGCGGGCTCTCGACCGGCGGGTCCAGGTGAATCTCGAGCCGGAGGCGGGGAGGGTCCAAGCCGAAGGCGCCGGCGTCGATGTCATCCTCTGCCGTGTCGATGCGGCGGAACGCCCGCAAG
>LZRQ01000016.1 GCA_002159155.1 Firmicutes bacterium ZCTH02-B6 | reverse complement strand
ACGCCGTGGCCCGGCACGGCCTCAAAGTGCCGGGGTTCCGGCGGTTCGATGCCCCGCTCCCGGGCCCCGGCCACCACGGCCTGGGCCAGCGGGTGTTCCGACGGGCGCTCGGCGGCCGCCGCCAGCTCCAGCAGCTGGGCGGCGGGCGTGTCCCCGGCGGCGATGACGTCGGTCAGCCGCGGCTCGCCCCGGGTCAGGGTGCCGGTCTTGTCGAAGACGACGGTGGTGAGGTGCTGGGCCCGCTCCAGGTGCTCGCCGCCCCGGAAGAGGATGCCGTGCTCGGCCTCCTTGCCGGTCCCCACCATGATGGCTGTGGGCGTGGCCAGGCCCATGGCGCAGGGGCAGGCGATGACCAGGACGGCGGTCATGGTCAACAGCGAGCGGGTGAGGTCGCCGGTGGCCGCGTACCACCCCACGAAGGTGAGGGCCGCCGCCGCCAGGACCGCCGGCAGCGCAAGGAGCATCACCCGGATGACGGGCCGCATGATGTCCACGCCGTTTCACCTCCTTTTCGACAGGTCATCGGGAACGGGGCCGAAACGTATCGGTCCACAGATGAAACAGACCGTAATTGACGGGCTGCACTTCAATGCGCGGCTCGTGCTGCCAGCGGATTTCTTCCAGGCGCTGTCCGCGCTTGGCGATGACGGCTTCGCGCTCCTCCGGCGAAAGCGCCGCGTCCGCCAGCCTGTCTTCGAAATAGGCGATGACCCGCTCTTCTTCCTCGGCGAGGCGCCGGCGTGCCTCGCCGGCCCAGTCGTGGTTTTGCCCGGCCAGGCGGCCCAGCACGTGCTGCTCCAGCTGCCGGGCGGCCCGCTCCAGCGAAATCGTTTCGCCGAGCATCGTGCCCGCCGGCATCAGGGGCACCAGGCGGCGCCGCTCCAGCCTGGCGAAAAAGTCGTCGGCGATCTCGCCCGTGGAAAGATGAATGCCGAGCGACATCAATTCTTCCCGCTTCCGGTCGCACACGAAACTGATCTTGTAATTGACGCCGAGCCACGTGGCATACCGACGGGAAAACGGGGACGGCCCGGCGGACGGTTCCTCGAAAAGCTGGAGGCAGGCTCCCCGCCGGCAGGCGGAAGCAAACAGCTGGTCCAGCCGCCGGGAACCGAACACGAGGGGCTCTTCCAGCGTGCGGCCCGGCCGGGGCGCGACCGGCGGCAGGCCGGCGAGAACGGACGGGACGGCGCCGGTCGCGCCGGCGCCCGGTCCGCCGGCGGAGGGACCGCCCGGCCCGTGCGCCGCTTTGGCCTTCTCCCGCTCATAGGCCTCCGGGTCCAGGATGAACTTGAAGCTCATCGTTTCCGGTTCCGCGCCGGTGCGCTCGACGAAATTCCAATAGTAATCCCGGCCGGTCAGCTCCCGGTCCGCCTCCGGGGACAGCTTCACGTGCAGCCAGACCGGCGTCTTTTCGATGATTGTGCAGCCGGCGGCCGAAAAATAGCGTTCGCAGAACGAAGCAATCTGCTCCCTGTTCATCGGGTCACCCCGGAGGGGAACCGGTCGCCCGCTTCCGGCGTCCCGGCCGCCAACCGTTCCGCCGCCAGGCGGCTGCGGACGGCATGGAACGAATCGCCGAGCTCGTCCAGCCGGCGCCGGATGTCCCGGTCGTCTTCCGCTTCCAGCAAAATTTGCGACAGGCGGGTCTCGAGGGGGACGTCTTCTTCCCATTTTTCCAGAATGGCTTCCAATTCGCCGATCACCATCTCGAACATGTTGATTTTTTCATGCAGCAGATGGACGATGTGTTCCTCGATGGTGCCGAGGGTGCACAGGTTGTAGATGTTCACGTCGCGTTCCTGCCCGAGCCGGTGCACCCGGCCGATCCGCTGTTCCACCCGCATCGGATTCCACGGCAGATCGAAATTGATGATGTTGCGGCAAAACTGCAGGTTGATGCCCTCGCCGCCGGCCTCGGTGGCCACGAGCACTTCGCCGCGGCCGCGGAACAGATCCATCATCCAGTCTTTCTTGCCCCGGTTCATGCCGCCCCGGTACGGCACGGCCACGAGGCCGTGCTGTTTGAAAAAGTGCAGCAAGTACTCCTGGGTGGCCCGGTATTCCGTGAACACGATCGCCTTTTCCCCGAGCCCGCGGATCAGTTGCAGCGTCTTTTCGGCCTTCGTGTTCGCCGTGATTTTCTTGATCACGTTCACGAGTTCCCAGATGCGGGCGCGGTACGGCGAATGTTCCGGCGTCTTTTTGAACAGGTTGACGAGGGTGAGGAAGACCGCGTCGCGGCTGGAGCACACCTCCCGCTGCAGGGTGACGAGGGCCAGCTGGCCGCCGGACGAAAACCCGGCGTCCCTGCAGCGCTGCCGCACGAAGTCGGTGACCCCCCGGTACAGCTCCATTTCCTCGTCCGACAGCACGAGGGGGATGTTTTGCACGTGCCGTTTCGTGAAGGCGATGCCGCCGTCGCTGCGGCGGTTGCGGATCATCACCTTGGACAGTTCCGCCTGAAGC
>LZRQ01000015.1 GCA_002159155.1 Firmicutes bacterium ZCTH02-B6 | reverse complement strand
GCTTCATCCCCGTTTCATCTCCTTTCCAATTTTTCCATCCCGTCTTGCCGATGTCCGCCTGGCCGTTCTCCGGATGCAAAGGCGCCGTCCGGCGACAATCCGTCCCTTTTTTATTCGCCGCCCGGCCGCCGGTTCCTGCCGCCGGCCCGCCGTCCGTTTGGCTTCCGGCGCAGCCGGGCGGGTTTCCTTCGCAATTTTGCGGGACAACGGGCTGAACAAAAAATCCCCCGGATGATTCCGGGGGATTGGGAGGGTGCTCGCGGCGCGGAGGGCCGGCCGGACCTCACATCATGTCCATGCCGCCCATGCCGCCGCCGCCCGAGTTTTCTTTCTTCTCCGGCTTGTCGGCCACCGTCGCTTCGGTGGTCAGGAACATGGCGGCCACGGAAGCGGCGTTTTGCAGGGCGGAACGGGTCACTTTCACCGGGTCGATGATGCCGGCTTCGATCATGTTGACCCATTCGCCGGTCGCCGCGTTGAAGCCGACGCCCACTTTTTCCTTCTTCAGGCGTTCGACCACGACGGAGCCTTCCAGGCCGGCGTTCGAGGCGATGGTGCGGACCGGTTCTTCCAGTGCGCGCAGCACGATGTTGACGCCGGTCTTTTCGTCGCCGTCGGCTTCAATGGCGGACACGGCGTTGTAAATGTTGATCAGCGCGGTGCCGCCGCCCGACACGATGCCTTCTTCCACGGCGGCGCGGGTCGCGTTCAGCGCGTCTTCGATGCGCAGCTTGCGTTCTTTCATTTCCGTTTCCGTCGCCGCGCCGACCTTGATGACGGCTACGCCGCCGGACAGTTTGGCCAGGCGTTCTTGCAGTTTTTCCTTGTCGAATTCGGAGGTCGTTTCTTCAATTTGCACCTTGATTTGCTTGATGCGGGCTTCGATGTCGGACTTGTTGCCGGCGCCGTCCACGATGATCGTGTTTTCCTTCGACACGCGAACCTGACGGGCGCGGCCCAGTTGTTCGATGGTCGTCGATTTCAGCTCCAGGCCCAGTTCTTCCGTGATCACCTGACCGCCCGTGAGCGTCGCGATGTCGCCCAGCATCGCCTTCCGCCGGTCGCCGAAGCCCGGCGCCTTGACGGCCGCCGCCTGGAGGGTGCCGCGGATCTTGTTGAGCACCAGCGTGGCCAGGGCCTCACCCTCCACGTCCTCGGCGATGACCACGATGGGCCGGCCCCGCTCCGCCACCTTCTGCAGCACCGGCAGCAGGTCGTTGACGGCGCTGACCTTCTTGTCGGTGATCAGGATGAAGGGGTCTTCCAGGACGGCTTCCATGGTGTCGGGATCGGTGACGAAGTAGGCCGACAGGTAACCCCGGTCGAACTGCATGCCCTCGACGACCTCGACGGTGGTCTCGAGGGTCTTGGATTCCTCGGTGGTGATGACGCCGTCCTTGCCGACCTTGTCCATGGCGTCGGCCACCATCTTGCCGATCTCGGGGTCGTTGGCCGAGATGGAGGCCACCTGCTGGATCTGGTTCTTGCCCTCGACGGGCTTGGCCAGCCGCTTGATCTCCTCGACGGCCTTGTCGACGGCCATCTCGATGCCGCGCTTGATCAGCATCGGGTTGGCGCCGGCCGCCACGTTCTTGAGGCCCTCCCGCACCAGGGCCTGGCCCAGCACGATGGCGGTGGTGGTGCCGTCGCCGGCCACGTCGTCGGTCTTGGTGGCGATCTCCTTCAGCAGCTGGGCGCCCATGTTCTCGTAGGGATCTTCAAGCTCGATGTCGCGGGCGATGGTGACGCCGTCGTTGGTGATGGTGGGCGCCCCGAACTTCTTCTCCAGCACCACGTTGCGGCCGCGCGGCCCCAGGGTGACCTTGACCGTGTTGGCGGCGGCGTTGATGCCCCGCTCCAGGGCGCGGCGCGCGCGCTCGTTGAACACGATGGACTTGGCCATGCTTCAACCTCCCCGTGTCGTCACTTCTCGACGATGGCCAGGATGTCGCGCTCGCTGAGGATCAGGTACTCCTCGCCGCCGATCTTGACTTCGGTGCCGGCGTACTTGGAAAAGATGACGGTGTCGCCCACCGACACCTCCAGCGGCACCTTCTGGCCGTTGTCCAGGGTGCGTCCGCTGCCGACGGCCAGGACCTTCCCCTGCTGCGGCTTCTCCTTGGCCGTGTCGGGCAGGATGATGCCGCCCTGGGTGACCTCTTCCTCCTCCAGGGCCTGGACCACCACGCGGTCGCCGAGCGGCTTGATGTTCGGCGTGCTGCTCATGCGGTATCCCTCCTTCGAACCTGGGCGTGGGAATGGTGGGAGCAGCGTGTTAGCACTCGCCGGCGGCGAGTGCTAACGCCAGGAACAATCATAAGAACCCTTATCCGCCGGAGTCAAGGGCGGGAGCGCCGCGAGGCGGCGCCCGGCGGAACCGGGCGCGGGGTCAGAGCAGGCGTACCTGGCGGTCCCGCAGCAGGCTGCCGGCGCTGAGCCTGCGCAGGGCTGCCGGGAGCACCGGCCGCAGCACCTCGAAGCAGTGGCCCAGGTC
>LZRQ01000014.1 GCA_002159155.1 Firmicutes bacterium ZCTH02-B6 | reverse complement strand
GTGCTGCTGAGTACTACGGAGCCAGCCCGGGACATGAGCGGCTACATCTCCCTTCTCCTGTTCGCAGCCTTAGGGATGATCGTGCTAGCGGGCACGGGCGATCTGATGGTCATGTTCGTCGCCCTGGAGCTCCTCTCGTTGAGCCTGTACGTCCTCGTGTCCTTCCGGCGCGGGCGTTTGGAAGCCCGTGAGGGGGCGTTTAAGTATTTCCTGCTCGGTTCGGTGGCCGCGGGACTGCTGTTGTACGGATTCGCTCTGATCTACGGTGTGACCGGCGCAACGCATCTGTCCGCCATCGCCGGGTACGTGCGCGAGGGAGCCGTAGCGCCGCTGTACCACGCCGGCGTGGCGCTGGTGCTTGTCGGATTCGCGTTCAAGCTTGCGTTGGCGCCGTTCCACACATGGGCTCCTGACGCGTACCAGGGCGCCACGGTGCCCGTCACTGCTTTCATGGCGGTCGGCACCAAGACGGCGGCTTTTGTGGCCTTGGCGCGCTTTCTGTGGGCAGCCGTGCCGGTGGACGCCGGCCTGTCGTCGGCTTACATGATTCCTATCGCCGTGCTGGCGGTCGCGAGCATGCTGGTGGGCAGCCTCGGGGCGCTGTTCCAGACCAACCTTAAGCGGCTGTTGGCCTACTCGGGCATCGCCCATGCAGGGTACCTGTTTTTGCCTCTTGTGTCTTTGACGCCGGAGGGGCTTGGCCAGGCGCTGTTTTACCTGTTCGCTTACCTGTGCATGACGGGCGGGGCGTTCGCCGTCATCGCGGCTCGCGCGGCCGAGGCGCGCGCCACCGCGGGCGGGGAAGGGACGGCGGTCGACATCGAGGATCTGGCCAATTGGCGCGGTTTGTACCAGACCCGGCCGGGGCTGGCCCTCTTGATGGCATTGTTTTTCCTGGCGATGGCGGGTATGCCGCCGACGGCCGGCTTCACCGGGAAGCTCCTGCTCATCAGCGGGGGCTTGGCGGCGGGCGCGGGGTGGCTCCTGGCCTCCATGGTGGCCAGCACGGGCATTTCGGCCTACGTCTACCTGCGGGTTGTGGGCGCGCTGTTCCGTAGTCCTGAGGCCGCACCGGCCGCTGCCGTGGCCCACGATCCTGTCCCCGCGGGTGTCGTGGGTATTGTGCCTGCGCCGGGCGTGGCGCAGCCGGCTATCCAGTGGGACCGGTTCGCAGTTGGACTCGTACTGGTCGTGCTGGCAGCCGGACTGATCGTATTGGGCCTGTTCCCCAACGTGCTGTTGACAGGCCTGGAGGGACTTTTGCCTGTGCGATGAGCGCCCCGGTCGTCCGGCTCATTCGCGTCGGTCAAGACGCTCCCTCGGAGCTTTTGGACTTGAGCCCCGTCCTCACGGAAGCCGTTGCGGTGTCGGTGGGGCAGGGTGCGGCGCCGCCTACGGTCGTGATTCGCCGGCAGCGCCCGTATGCGCTGCTCGGTCCCCGGGACCGGCGGCTGCCGCACCTTGCGGCTGGCATCAAGGTTTTCCAAGCCGCCGGCTTGCCCGTCTTTGAACGCATCGGCGGCGGCAGCGCCGTCATCCTCGATGAGGGATGCATCAGCTTCGGCGTCGCCCGCCCATGCGACGACTTCACCTTTATCCAGCGCAACTTCGAAGAATTGACGGAAGGCGTGCGCCGCGCCTTGGCCCTTCTTGGGCTTGAGGCCCGCTTTGGCGAGGCGCCCGGCTCCTTCTGCCCGGGGCCGTACGACCTCATGGTTGACGGGCGCAAAGTGGCTGGCGTGGCCCAGGCCATCCGCGGCGGTTTTGCTCTCGTTTCAGGGATGGTGCTGGTGTCGCAGGATCCCGTGCGCGTCACCGAACTCCTTAACCGGTTTTACGCGGCAGCCGGCGCGGCGCCGGAGCTGGTGCCCGACAACGTGGCGACCCTTGCAGATCTGTTAGGACGGACGGTCGGCCTTGCCGAGGTTGAAGACGCCCTCGTGCGCGGGTTCGCGGGAGTCTATGACCTGGTGCCGGCGTCGCCAAGCGTGGACGAGCGGCAGAGGGCTGCGACCCTTTGGCGTACCCGCCGGATTGGGTGATCCCAAAGCCGACTTTTGGCAGGAGGCTTCCAGCCCGCGGCGAAGGGAGTATTCGGAATACATCCTTCATCCGCAAGGAGGGAGCCGAGTGCGAACCAAGGCAAGGATTTGGTTGGTGGTAACGTTGGGGATGCTGCTGGTGGCCGCGACGGCGGTGCAGGCCCAGCAGCGGACGGTGACGGTCATGGGCACCTGGGGCGGCCAGGAGCTCGAGGCGTTCCGCAAGGTGCTCGAGCCCTTTGAGGCGGCCACCGGTATCCGCGTCGATTTCACCGGTACCCGTGACCTGGTTGCGGTGCTGACGACCCGGGTGCAGGCCGGCAATCCCCCGGACATCGCCCTTCTGCCTAATCCGGGCTTCGTGGCCGAGTTGGCCCAGGAAGGGCATCTCGTAGCGCTCGATGCGGTGCTGGACATGAACCAGCTGCGGCAGGACTACGCGCAGACGTGGCTGGACCTGGGCAGCTA
>LZRQ01000013.1 GCA_002159155.1 Firmicutes bacterium ZCTH02-B6 | reverse complement strand
GCCGAGTATTTCTCCGTTCCCGAGACGACGGCCCACGTGGTCAATGCGGCCAAGCGCGAGGGGCGGCGGGTCGTCGCAGTGGGGACGACGGTTGCCCGGACGCTGGAAGCCAGCGCCGACAACGGCGAAATACGTTGCGGGGACGGCTGGACCGACCTGTTCATCTATCCCGGCTACCAGTGGAAGATCGTGAGCACCCTCATCACCAATTTCCACCTGCCCCGTTCCACGCTGCTGATGCTGGTCAGCGCGTTTTTGGGGCGCGAGCGGACGCTGGCCGCGTACGAAGAAGCGGTGCGGCAGCGCTACCGCTTTTACAGCTTTGGCGATGCGATGCTTATCCTCTAAATGGGCGCCGGACGGACGCTGTTGAGCCAGGCGCCGGGCCAAGGACGCCCCGAGCGGCTGAGAGGAGCACGACCGAGATGGCAATTGAGTTTCGAGTAGAGACCACCTGCGCCGCCACGAGTGCGCGCACCGGCCGCCTAAAGACCCCGCATGGGGAACTGGAGACGCCGGTGTTTATGCCTGTCGGCACGCAGGCTTCGGTGAAGACGATGACGCCCGACGAAGTGGAGGGTATCGGCTTCCGCATCATCTTGGCCAACACGTACCACCTCTACCTCCGCCCGGGTCCGGAGCTTGTGCGGGAGGCCGGTGGGCTGCACCGGTTCATGAATTGGCGGCACGCCATTTTGACAGACAGCGGCGGGTTTCAAGTGTTCAGCCTGGCAAAGCTGCGGAGGATCCAGGAGGAAGGCGTCACCTTTCAGTCCCACCTGGACGGTTCGCGGCACTTTATCAGCCCTGAGACGTCCATCGCCATACAGGAGGCCCTCGGGGCCGACATCATCATGGCCTTTGACGAATGCGCGCCTTATCCGTGCGACTACGAATACGCCCGGCGCTCCATGGAACTGACCCATCGCTGGGCCGCCCGTTGCCGGGCAGCCCACCGGCGGTCTGACCAAGCGTTGTTTGGGATTGTACAAGGGAGCGTCTACCCGAACCTGCGGGCGGAAAGCGCGCGAACATTAGCGGAGATGGACTTCCCCGGCTACGGCATCGGGGGCTTGAGCGTCGGCGAGCCGAAGGAAAAAATGCTCGAAATGCTTGAGGTGGTCAACGGGATCCTGCCGCGGGAAAAGCCCCGATATCTCATGGGCGTCGGGGCGCCCGAGGACCTGGTCGAAGGGGTGGCGCGCGGTGTGGACATGTTTGACTGCGTCCTGCCAACGCGGATCGGGCGTCACGGCACCGTCTTCACCCGCACCGGCACTATCATCGTGCGCGATGCCCGCTACGCCCGGGACTTTGAGCCGCTGGACCCGGATTGCGGCTGCTACGTCTGTCGAAACTACACCAGGGCGTACATCCGCCACCTGTTCAAAGCCGGCGAAGTGCTGGGCATGCGGTTGGCCACCTGGCACAACCTGGCGTTCTTGCACCGGCTCATGAACGACATGCGGGCGGCCATCCGGGAGGGGACGTTTCCGGAGTTTCGCACCCGCTTTTTGCAGGCGTATCGCCGCAGCCGGGAAACCGGGACAGGATGCGGGGAAGGAACACCCCCGGCGCCGTCGAAAGGCGAGTAGGAATTTGCATGCCCACCAGTGAGGAGTGACCGACGGATGGTGTTCTTGCAAGTGGAAACCGGCACGGCCGCGGGGATGCTTGGGTCGCTGTTGCCCTTGATCCTCATGTTCGCGGTGTTTTACTTCCTGCTTATCCGCCCCCAAATGCAGCAGCAGAAGAAGCGCAAGGAGATGCTGGACAGGCTCAAGGTCGGCGACAAGGTGATCACCGTCGGCGGCATCCACGGCGAGATCACCGCCGTTAAGGACGACGAGGTCCAACTGCGCATCGCCGACAAGGTGGAGATCCGCCTGAGCCGGCAGGGCGTCGGTCATGTGAAGGGTCGTGACTGAGCCGTGGCGGGCCACGCTGACACCGCCGGGACGCCTGTCACATTGGACGTGGTGCGGGCGCACCCGCGCGTGGGGGCCTTTATCAAGGCGGCCGATGCCCACTTGGCCGCCATCGGTTTTACTGAGCACGGCGAGCGGCATTGCAGCTTGGTCGCAAAGATCGCCTACAACGTCATGACGCGCCTTGGCTACCCGGCGCGCGAGGCGGAGCTGGCCGCCATCGCCGGCTACACCCACGACATCGGGAACGTGATCGGGCGGGCCGGGCACGCGCTTACCGGCGCGGTGCTCATGGCCCCCATTTTGGACGAACTGGGCATGCCGCCCCATGAGGTGGCCACGATCCTGGGAGCCATCGGCAACCATGAGGAGGCTCACGGCCACCCGGTCAACCGGGTATCGGCGGCCCTGATCCTGGCGGACAAGTCCGACGTGCACCGGACGCGGGTGCGCAACCGCGACCCGGCTACCTTTGACATCCACGACCGCGTCAACTATGCCGTGGTGCGCTCCTTTCTTTCGGTGGACGGTGCGGCGCGCGCCATCACGCTTGAGCTCACCTTCGAGACCGAAGTGACGTCCGTGCTGGAGTACTTTG
>LZRQ01000012.1 GCA_002159155.1 Firmicutes bacterium ZCTH02-B6 | reverse complement strand
CACCCGGTCACCGTAGCGGCCGCACTCAAAGAAGTCCTCGCTCAAGAACACGACCACCGGCACCCGGCGCCCACCGTTGACCCGCAGCGCCTCGGTCAGCTCGGGGTTGGTTTCCTGATCGATAAAGCGCAGGTCGATGCGGGGGGACTCCTCGGCAAAGCGCCTGAGGATGGGGCACTGGTTGGCGCAGTCGCCGCACCAGGCGCCGGCCAAGACCAGCACGTTCATCTGGCGAACGAAGCCCCGCAGGAGCTCCTTTTGGTCATCGGTGAGCGACACCCGCTCATACACCCGTTGCCACCGCTCCCGGTGAGCCTCGGTGCCGTGGGCCTGCAGGTATGCGTCATAGGGCAGGGCTTGTGCGAACACCACCCTCCAGTCGATGCTCATCGCCGTCACTCTCCTTTCCCGGGCCACGAGGCCCGTAGTTCTTGTCGTTGATACGGGTGCTTTCACGTCCTTGAGGGCTCAACGGCCGCGTCAGGGGTTGAAGTTCTCGGCCAAAAGCTCGAGCGTGAGCTCGTTGACCCCCTCGAACATGTCCAGCTCGTACTCGTCCACGATCCGGAAACCGAGCTCCTGGAGAAGCTCGAGCCCGTCCCGATCGCTGTCGGGAACCTCCATGGTGATGCGGCGCAGGCCCTTGCCCTCCAGGGCGTACCGCAAGGCCGTCACCAAAATGTCGCGCCGGGCGCCGGCGGGCCAGTACGCCTTGTCGCCCAGCATGACCGACATGGCCGCCTCCTTGCGCGCCTGGTTGATGCTGTGCAGGTCGATGTCGCCGATGTAGCGCCCGTCGGGCGTCTCGATGGCCCACTGCTCGCTGTAGGGGTCCTGGTTTACCATGTAAAACCAGATCTCCAGGTCTTCCAAGGTGTTTTGGTCCGCCGAGACCCCGATCCACAGGCGCTGGACTTCAGGGTCGTTGATCATGGCCAGCCGCTGCGGCAAGTCCTCCCGCCGCAACGGGCGCAGGCGCACCTCGCGCCCGAGGATGCGGTGTTCGGTCATCCGTGTTCCTCCCTCCGCCCTGCTAATGAATTCCTGGCGAGCCCGCCAAGTCCTCGCGGGCACCGTCCACCCGCACCGCCCGGGCAAATTGACAGGCGGCGGCCGGTTGTGCTAAACTGACGTGGCAAAGAGTCAACGCGGAGGAGTACTCAAGCGGCCTACGAGAGCGGTTTGCTAAACCGTAGCGGGGGACTTAAACCCCTGCCGAGGGTTCGAATCCCTCCTCCTCCGCCAGACGCAGCCGGCGCCCCAAGCGCCGGCATTTTTCTCCGTGCACACGGACGAGCCCCAGGAGGTGAGCGTCGTTGCCGGAGGCAATCGACTGGCCCGTTTTGGGCGGGCAGCTGGCCTTAGGCACCCTGCTGGGGATCGCCATCGGTTTCACCCTCAAAAAGGCGCTCAAGATCGGCCTGCTGGTCGTGGGCGTCCTGGTCCTGCTCGGCCTCGCGCTCCAGCAGTTTGACGTCATTACCATCCACTGGGGCAACCTCGAGGGTATTTACACCCGGGCCGTGGAGGAGTCGGGCGGTCTTTTGGCCATCCTGAGAGAGTGGGCCAACCAGCTCGACGCCCTCATTCCCGTGGCCGGCAGCTTCGTGGTGGGCTTTTTCATCGGCTTGCGCCTCGGTTAAGCCATCCCCCTAGTCGAGCGCCAGCACCAGCGGGGGAAGCCTGTAGTGGCCCTCCCGGTCTTTGCGCTTGGCGTGGGCCACGTCGGCACACGTCTCCAGCAGCCGGATCAAGTTGTCGATGTCGAGACCGGCATGGCGGGGGCGATACGGTTCCAGCAGCTCCCGCGCTCCTCGGAAAAGGTTTTCTGCCCAGTAATAGCTCGCCTCTTCCCAGTGTTCCACAGCGCCCGCGAGCTGGATTAAGGCCTTGTAAAAGCGGTTGGAGTGGTCGCGGCTCCACGCCTCCATGAGCGCCTCGTGGCTTTCGGCGTAGCGGCCCTCGTTAAAGAGGCGGACAAACTCCAGGTACTCGGGCGGGTAGTGGCCGTGCACGGCGAATTCCCCCTTTGGCGTCACCCCTCCCCTTCAAGTTCCCGCCAACGTCCCGGCGTCCCTTCCCGCTGTGTCCCGCCGGGCGCTTCCTGACCGCGGGAGGCGTCATCCGGTCCGGCCTGCGCCGGACGATTGGACTCTTGGTCGCCACCGGCCGACTGCCGCCCCGTGGCGACCAACAGCTTGTCGGGCGCAATGAGCCACCACGCCAGCGCCAACACCAGAGCGGCCAAGGCCGCGGCTCCGCCCAGCATCACCGGCCGGCCAAGCTCAAGCGCCAGGGCAAAGGCCGGGGGTCCAACCGCGACGCCGATGAACCGCACGGCCCCGTAAAGCGACGTCACGAGGCCCCGCTCCTCCCGGTGGGCCGAGCTCGTCACCAGCATGTTGATGGCGGGCAGCATCGCCCCAATGGCCGCCCCCAGGAACGCGAGGGCCGCCATGAACGGTACCAGTGCCTCAAACATCGCGGCCGCGGCCAGCGACGCCGCCGCCAGGCCCGCTCCGACCAGGAT
>LZRQ01000011.1 GCA_002159155.1 Firmicutes bacterium ZCTH02-B6 | reverse complement strand
GCACCCACGCGGCAACGTCCCACTAAACTGGACACCCTGGCGCATTGAGGCAAGCCGGGGGAGGTCGTACAAGTAGGGCACTGTCGCTAGAATAGGGTTGCGTCAGCACACGTCGCAGCACAAAGGAGGTACTCGTGGGATGCGTCGCTGGCTGCTACAGGTTTCGGCGGTACTCGCCGCGGCGGCGCTGGTGCTGGCCGCCTGCGGCGGCTCGGCGTCCGACGGCGGTTCGGGCTCGGGCCAGCAGGGCGGCGGCCAGACCGGCGACCTCAAGCGCATCGTGGTCGGCCTCCAGGCCGAGCCGGTCACCCTGGACCCGCACCAGGTGACGGACTACAACTCCAACCGCGCTGCGCAGGGAATCTTCGACCGGCTCGTAGAGTTCAAGGACGAGAGCACGGAACTGGAGCCCGGCCTGGCCGAGCGCTGGGACGTCTCGGACGACGGGCTGGTCTACCGCTTCTACCTGCGCCAGGGCGTGACGTTCCACGACGGGACGCCCTTCAACGCCGAAGCGGTCAAGTTCAGCATCGAGCGCCAGATCGACCCCAACCACCCCTACCATGACACCGGCGAGTTCGCCTATGCCGAGTTCACCTTCGGCAAGGTCCGCGAGGTTCGGGTCGTCGACGAATACACCGTCGAGATCGAACTGGTGGAGCCGTACGCTCCTTTCCTGGCCCACATGGCCATGCACTCGGCGTCCATCGTGAGCCCCGCGGCCGTGGAGAAGTACGGGCGCGACTTCTCCAAGAACCCCGTGGGCACCGGCCCCTTCAAGTTCGTCCGCTGGGAGCCGGGCGTCGAGGTGGTCCTGGAGAAGAACGAGGAGTACTGGGACGGCGCGCCCAGGGTCGACCAGGTCATCTACCGGCCCATCATCGAGGACCAGGCGCGGCTCACCGAGTTTGAAGCCGGCGCGCTGGACTTCATCGTCAACATCCCGCCCGACGAAGTGGCGCGGCTCAAGGCCTCGGACCAGTACACCGTGCTGGAGCAGCCCGGCATGCACGTCTGGTACCTGGTCTTCAACGTGACCAAGGAGCCCTTCAATAAGAAGGAAGTGCGGCAGGCCGTCAACTACGCCATCAACAAGCGCGCCATCGTCGAGGAACTGCTGCAGAACACCGGCGTGCTGGCCACCGGGCCGCTGCCCCCGGTGGTCTGGGGCTACACCGACGACGTGACGCAGTACGACTACAACCCCGACAAGGCCCGGGAACTGCTGGCCCAGGCCGGCTACCCCGACGGCTTCACGGTGGACTTCTGGGTGCCGGAATCGGGCTCGGGCATGCAGCAGCCGCGGGCCATGGCGGCGGCCATCCAGGCTGACCTGCGCCAGGTCGGCATCGAGATGAACATCCAGACCTTCGAGTGGGGCACCTACCTGGACAAGGTGCTGGGCCCGGTGGAGGAGCTGCCCGAGGTCTTCGAGATGTCGTGGATCGGCGACAACGGCGATCCCGACAACTTCCTCTACATCCTCCTGAGCGGGGACCAGTGGCCGCCCAACGGGTTCAACATGGGCTATTACAAGAACGAGCAGGTCGACGAACTGCTGCGCCAGGCCCAGCGCATCAACGACCAGGCCGAGCGGCAGCGGCTCTACGAGGAGGCCCTGCGCCTGCTGGTGGAGGATGCGCCCTGGGCGTGGATCGACCATGAGACCCAGATCGTGGCCATGAAGAAGTCGATCCAGGGCTTCAAGCTCCACCCGACCGGCGTGTTCCGCTTCGAGAACGTGGACGTGGTCAACAACTGACGCCTGCCTGCCCGGGCGCGGCGGCGGGGGCCGGGGGACGACCCGACGGCCCCCGCCCCGCCTTGGGCAGGGGCATGTGACGCCGGGAGGCCCGATCTTGACCACCTACATCGCACGACGGATGCTGGCCAGCATTCCGGTCCTCCTCGGGGTGTCGATCCTGGTATTCCTGATCATGCACCTGGCCCCGGGGGACCCGGCCCTGATCATGCTGGGGCCCAAGGCCACTGCCGAGGCCCTGGAGCGCCTGCGCCAGGAACTGGGCCTGGACCAGCCGCTCTACATCCAGTACGTGCGCTGGCTGGGCAACGTGCTGCAGGGGGACCTGGGCCGGTCGGTCCAGTTGAAGCGCGAGGTTTCTGAACTGCTGGCCACGCGCTTCTCGGCCACGCTGCTGCTGACGGCCGGAGCCTCGCTGCTGGCCGTGGTGGTGGGCGTGGTGGCCGTGATCAGCGTCATCGCCATCGCCCGCGGGGGGCAGGCCATGGTCATCCGCGAGGTCGAGGGCCTGGGCAGCGGCATGGTCTGGATCGAGCCCAATTTGGCGGAGCAGTCCGACTTCACCCGCCTGGAACTGCTGGACCAGCGCGACCTGGAGGCGGTGTCCCTGTTGCCCGGGGTCGCCGAGGCCTCGCCGATGATCTCCACCTCCATGCCGGCCCGGGTCACCGACGAGTCCCGCGACATCACCGTCACCGGCGTGTCGGCCGGCTATGCCCGCGTGCGCAACCTGGACCTGGCGGCCGGCCGCTACTTCACCGAGCGGGAGGTGGCGGCGGG
>LZRQ01000010.1 GCA_002159155.1 Firmicutes bacterium ZCTH02-B6 | reverse complement strand
CCAGACGTGGCGGCCGCCCCGGGCGTCGCGCGCGCCCCGGTTTCCCCGTCAGCGGCGGGTGGTTGGACCGGTGCCGGTGCGGCGACCTCGGGTGACGGAGCCCACACCGGACCAAGCGCCGGAGGTATGTTCGCTGGGATGAGCTCGTCCCGCTCCACCAGGGATCGCCAGAGACCCATATTGGCTTCTACAAGATCGCGCGCTGCTTCAAGTTCGGGCTCTGGAAGGCGAATCCCGTGGAATTCCAGCACTGCGGCGATGTCTCCCGCTCGCGGCCGCATCCTGGTGCTACCCCCAAGTTCAGTCTGGCTTTCAGCTCCGCTTTCAAGGCGGCGTACGCCGCTTCCTGCTCCGTGGAAAACGCAAACGCAATTTGCACGTCTCTGAAGAGGAGATCTCATTATTGCCCCGAAGTTTACTTATCGTTCACCTCTTCTGCGTAGGGTAACCACGCTGCCGTGCCGACCTGCCCGACCCCTCAGCGCGCAGCCATGACATTGCCGCTGCGCTTTCCATGCTTTCTGACCGACCTCCACACGCGACATCGGTATGTCCTGAGACGCGAGCCGCATCCCCCGGCGGCGCTTGGACGGCGACCGACCCTCGCTGTACCCATGCTGTGACGGTCTGCTTCGCCTCGCAGGCTTCCCGGCTATGCGGCGGGTCTCTGCGAGGCAACCCGCAGCGCGAACAACTGCTTGGGAGGCAGATAGCATGCTGGTCAACGAAGAGCAAGCTGCAGAAATGCTGGGCATGTCCGTGCAGGATGTCGAACGGCTGTTGGCGGACGGAGTTCTCCTCGGCCGGCGGACCGAAGAAGGATGGCGAATCAGCAAGAAATCCATCGACGACTACCAGCACCAGCTCCTGGCGCCGCCGGGCAAGGCCGCAGCGCCCGCCGGTCTTGTAACTAAGCCGACCGCAGACCGGCTACCCTTTTCCCGGACCGTTGTGAACTTTATCGGAGCCGTGGCGTGGCTGGGGTTGGTGCTCGGCTTCGCGCTGATCGGTGTCGCCGTCGTGAGGCAGACCCAAATCGTAGCGGTCTTTGGCGGAGCAGTCGCGTTTGTCTCAATCGCCTACATCTTTATCCACGACCTCATGCGGGCTGTGTTGGCGCTGTACGAAGGGCTGCAGCGCCCGGCACCGGCGTCCGCGGAGCCGGGGGCCGCGGGCCGGCGGTCGCCGTACAGACCGTCCAACCAGGGCCGGTAGACGCCGCGGTCGGCCAGTTGAAAAGATGACGGCAGTCCGAAGACGACTGAAGCCCGCAACCGGAACCCTTGTGAAGGTGCCGGCGTTCAAGCGTCCACGTCCTGGGCAAACGCGTCCGTTAGCTGCCGCACGAAGCGGCTGATCACGGCGTCGTTGCGGTCGGCCAATCGGTAGACCACCCAAATCTCGTTTTGGACCGGGCGCCGCGGGGCCCACAGCCTCGTCATGCGCCCGGCTTCCACGGGTGCGCGTACGAGGTACGCCGGTAGGACACTGACCCCCGCCCCCCGCTCCACCAGTCCCGCGATGGCATGCAGGTCGGGCACCACCAGCTGCGGCGCAAAACCCGGGCGCTCGCCAAAACTCTCCATCCAAAAGCGGCGGATGATGGGCAGATCTTCGCTATAGCTGATCCACGGTTGGCGCTCAAGCTCGGCGCGGACAGCCGCGGTGTCCTCCGGGTCAGCCGCCAGACAGACGCCTGCCCCGCCCACGAGCCAAAAGCGCTCCGTGTCCAGGTGCACAAAGAGGAGACCCTTGCGGGGCAAATGCCGCGTGGCCACCACCACGTCCAGGCGGTGGTCTTCCAAAAGGTCCAGGAGGGCCGCCGTGGGGCCAAACGTGACCGCCACCCGCCCCTCGTCATGGGCCAAGACGGGGACCAAGCGTTCGCGGAAATACTCTGGCGGACAGCCGATGCGGACGACGGTTTCCCGGGTCCCGCCCCGCAGCTCGGACGTCGTCCGCTCGAGGCGGTCGATGGCCGGAGCGACTTGGTTGTAGAGCGCGACGGCGCGCTCGGTGGGTACCATGCGCCGGGGCTGGCGGATAAACAGAGGCGCCCCAACCTCGGCCTCAAGGGCGGCCAAATGCTGCGAGAGCTTCAAGAGGCGATTCGCCAAACTCGATGCCGCCCCCGGGAAGGTCC
Organism: Firmicutes bacterium ZCTH02-B6; assembly: GCA_002159155.1. Taxonomy (GTDB): domain Bacteria; phylum Bacillota; class Limnochordia; order Limnochordales; family ZCTH02-B6; genus ZCTH02-B6. The sequence continues at coordinate 410 of LZRQ01000010.1, read as the reverse complement.
CACTTGCCGGTGAACGGTCCCTTTGCCTTGCGGATGAGGACCACGTCGCTGTTGCACGTGACCAGGGCATACACGCCCAGGCGGAAATTTTGCCGTTTCACCAGCAGGCGCCTCCCTCCGTCCTTACGGCACAGTTTGCGCAGCCGCCATAAGGGCCACAGCCGTATTGGCCACCCCGTGAATCAGCCACGGTCCCACGATGGACCCGGACTGGATGCGTATCCAGCCAAGCACGAGAGCGATGGCAAACACCGCTGCGAGAAAGCCCCACATCTCCGGCGCCACGAGGAGTATAGGCAGATGAACCAGCGAAAAAGCCAGTGCCTGTGCCACGTTGGCCCACACGGGCGGCAGCCGCCGGGCGAAGCTGCCGGCGATGAGCCCGCGAAATACTAACTCCTCCGTGAAAC
>LZRQ01000009.1 GCA_002159155.1 Firmicutes bacterium ZCTH02-B6 | reverse complement strand
CATGTCAACGTGGGCATCCGCGAGCAAATTGGGGGGATTAAGCGCCATACGCCGGAGGACAAAACCCGGCTCAGGGAGCGGTGGGGGATCGACAGGGCCTGCATCTTCCCCCCGGCGCCGGGCCTGGTGCGGCCGGAGCATTTCGGGGAAGGCAACGACTATGTGGCCGAGGCGGCCCGCCGGTACCCGGACCGCTTCATCCCGTTTGTCATCGTCAATCCCTGGTACAAGGACGAGGCCATCCAAGAGCTCAAGCGCAACGTGGACAGGGGATTCGCCGGCATCAAGCTGTATCCGCCGGGACACGGGTTTTACCCCATCGACAGCCCGTTGGTGTTCCCCATCGTGGAGTTTGCCATCGCCCACGATTTGCCCATTCTCATCCACACGGATTTCAACACCAAGGTCACGACCCCGTTCCACTTTGCCCGCCTCGCCGCCCGGTATCCGGAGGCGAAGCTGATCATGGCCCACTTGGGCATGGACCCTGATGTGGTCCACTTCATCCCGGACATCTTGCAAGACTTGCCCAATACGTACATCGAAATTTCTTGCGCCCCCGACATCCCTGACGCGGTCGTGACCAAGCCGGTGCGGCGGCTGGGAGCCCACCGGGTGCTGTTTGCGTCCGATGCCCCGGGCCTCGCCCCGGAGCTGGCGCTGCTCAAGGTCAAGCTGGCCAACTTGACCGAGGAAGAGGAAACCGAGGTGTTGGGTCGGGCGTTCCTCCGGCTCATCCCCCCGGATCGGCGTCCGCCCGGAGTGGACGTATAGGCTCAAGACTAGGCACAAGGTTAAGCACAAGGCTAAGCACAGGGTTACGCACAAGGTTAAGTACAAGGTTAAGCACAAGGCTAGGAACAGGGCCAAGTGATTGGGAAAGCTAGGGCCAGTGATGGGGCGGGGGATGCCGGCGTGGGCATCCCTCGCCCCGCGTCTTTGCCGCATCCAGGCCACACGCCGGCTTGGCCGATTGCCATCGAATGGCCCGCAGTGCGGCCTGTCCGGTAGGAACTCCGCGGTCCGGAAGTGTATATTCGCGACAAAGCGTGCACCCGTCCGCACGGGCAGACAGGGGCAGCGACAACAGCAGGGAGGGGGATCGTTGTTTGTTGGGATCGAAACGGTTCGATCCTGTCCGGATCGGGGTCATCGGCACTGGTAACATGGGTGCGCAACACGCCAGGAATCTCGCGTTGGGTGTCATGGGCGCGCAGCTGGTGGCGTTGGCGGACCCCGACGAAACGAGGGCGCGGCAGCTGGCAGAGGAGTTGGGTGTGCCCCACGTTTTTGCCGATTGGCGCGCGTTGCTCGACCGGGACGACGTGGACGCGGTCGTGATCGCGGCGCCGTCGCCGACCCGGGCCGAGATGGTGCCGGCTGCGGCGCAGGCCGGCAAAGACATCTTTTGCGAGAAACCGGCGGCGGTGGACGCGGCTACTGCCCGGCGCATCGCCCGTCTCGTAAAAGAGCAGGGTGTAGTGTACCAAATGGGCTTCATGCGGCGGTTTGATCCTTCGTACGCTCGCGCCAGGCAGCGCATCGATGAAGGCGCCATCGGCGAGCCGGTGCTGGTGCGGGTGTCGAGCCGTGAGGAAGCGCCGCGGCCAACGCAGTTTGTCCCCCGCGCCACGGGCATGTTTGTGGAATCATCGATCCATGATTTTGACCTCGCGCGCTGGCTCATGGGCGATGAGGTGGTGCGGGTTTACGCCCAGGGCCGGCACGTGTACCCCCAGTTCAACGCGCCGGACGATGTGGACGTGGTCACCGCGACGCTGACGTTCGCCCGCGGCGGCATGGGCTTGCACGACAACCACCGCTACTCGGGTTACGGTTACCACATCCAGACGGAAGTACTGGGCACCGAAGGCGTGCTGCAGATCGGCTACGCTCACCACGACGCCTGCGTTCTGTTGAAACGCGGCCAGCAGAGCAGCGATTACGTGGTGGATTGGCTGGACCGGTTCCGCGATGCGTACCGCATTGAGCTCCAGCATTTCGTCGACTGTGTCCGTACCGGTACGCCGCCGGCCATTGGGCTTGAGGACGGCATCCGGGCCCTAGAGATCGCGGAAGCGGCGTTGGAGTCCATTAAGACCGGATTGCCGGCAGACGTGAAGCGAGGTGACGTGTTGTGAAAGTGGGCGCTGCACCGGTAAGTTGGGGCGTGGCCGGCCCGCCCGACTGGGGGCCGATGCTCGACTACCGGCGGGTGTTGGACGAGATGGCGGCCGCGGGCTATGAGGGAACGGAAGTGGGGCCGCCGGGGTTTTTGCCCGACGACGTGGAGGCGATGCGCGCGGAGCTGTCGCGGCGGGGTCTCAAAACGATCGCGGGGTACGTGCCGGTCAACATGCGTACCCCCGAAGCGGTCGAGCGGGCCTTGGCGGACGTGCGGGCGACGGCGCGGAAGCTGGCTCAGCTGGGGGCCGACCGGATCATGGTGGCCGACGAAGGCGACGCCCGCCGGGAGGCCATCGCCGGGAGGCCGGAAGAAACGGCTCGCAACGGCCTCACGGGCTCGGAATGGCGCTGTTTTGCGGACGGGCTGCAC
>LZRQ01000008.1 GCA_002159155.1 Firmicutes bacterium ZCTH02-B6 | reverse complement strand
GCTGCCGGGCGCCATGATCCGCAGCGCCGCAATCGTACACAAGCCGATGACACCGCCGCCGATGACAAGCACCGTCCGCCCGTCAGGCGGCCCTGCCACATCCACCGCATGCAGGGCGCAGCCAAACGGTTCGCTCAAGAGCGCGTTTTCGTCGCTGACGTTGTCCGGCACCGGGATAACCTGGGCCCGGTGCGCGACAAACACTTCACCCCAGCTGCCGCCCGTATCGCGGCAACTGCCCAAAAGCAGTCCGGGCGCCAAGTTCCCTTCGGCAAAGCGCAAGCAGCGGCTCGGATGCCCCGCGCGGCAGTTGGCGCACGGCTGGCCAAATCCCCTGGCTTCGCACGGCAACAGCGGGTCGACCACCACCCGCTGCCCCGGCCGCACCTCCGTCACCCGCTCGCCGACCTCGCGCACGACACCCACGTTTTCGTGGCCGATGACAAACGGAAAGCTGGAGAAAACCGACAGCGACGGGCTGTCCCGCAGGCTGATCAGGTTAATGTCGCTGCCGCAGATGCCGGCCAGGCGCGTTTCCACCGTGACCCAGTCGGGACCGGGCAGAGCGGGCTCAGGGACTTGGCCGTAAGCCAAGCACCCCGCGCGGCTCGTCAAGACGGCGGGATACACGGTCCCCACCGCCTTGGCAAACGCATAGCGCAACGGGCTGAAGCGGAACTGCAGCGCTTCCATGATATGCACCGGCACCGCTCACGTCATGGGCACTTGCGGGATGATGCGCCCTTCGATGCGCTCAAAGATGTCCCTGAGGCTGCGGCCGGTGATGGTCAAGCCGTGGTTGCGCAGCCCGACCACGGCCCGGGACGGGTCCGCCGCCTCCCGCACCTTTTGCGCCACCGAATGGGCCAGCTCGTAAGTGCCGCACGGGTAGTTGATCTCGGTGGACGGGATGCCGTCCATCCACGCGTGCACGTGGATGATGGCCCCGACCGATGGGTGCTCCCGGTAGATCATCCAGTGCTCGATCGCGTCCACGGAAACCCGGTTAGGCTTGACGTTGGGCGGCACGCTGAGGATCATGGCGCCCCGCTCGGGGTCGTAGTCCTTGACCAGCAGGATGTCTCGGCCGATGATGCGCAAGTCCGCCTTGTTGACGCCGCTGCCGCTCATCCAAAACGTCTTGTCGTCCTTGCGCACGCTCAAGTTGCCGTAGCTCAGGCCGCCCAGCGAGTAAAGGCGCTGCACGTGGCGCCACTCGTCCTCGGAGAGCAGCTCCTGGATCGGAAACGGCGCCGGCAACAGATTCAACTTGTCCAGCTCCTGGCCGGCCCAGCGCAGCTCGGCGGTGAGCTCGTCGCCCTCCCAGAGCTCCTCGGGCAGGTCGGGTTCGAAGATGTTGTTGATCACCAGGCGGCTCGACGCCAAGGGCGCCACCCGGTTATAGAGGGCCTCGTAGAGCTCCTCGTCGGGCAAGTCGGCGGAGACAGAGTACGCTCCCTGCTCCAGGGTGACGAAATTGGGTTCCACACGGCTCCCGTCGTTAACCACATACAACAGCAGGTTGCTGAGGCTGCGGATGAGCAGCGGGTAGCCGGCGTGCAAGACGCTTTCGGGCCGTTGGGGCACCTCCGTCACGCCGAGGACAAAGACGGCTTGACTGCGCCGCCGAAACGATCGGGGTTTGTCAGACTCAAACACGTTGATGACCAGCCCGACGCCCTCGTCGGGAGCCGGCCGGTACTCGTGCCCGCGCCTTTCCAGCTGCTGCCGCAGCCCGGCCAAGAGGCGACGAGTTCCCTCGCTGGCCGGTTCACCCACGATTGTGAAGGCCAGCGTGGGCGAACCGTCGATCCGGACAAATGGGTTGGGAGCCGCTTCCGCCATCGCTGCATCCTCCCTGTGGAGCGGCAAGCCAAGCCGCCGCGACCTTGCCAGAGTTCCCCTTTAATGTGCACGATTTTCCACAGCGGTCATACGCTTTCCTCCCCGCTGCGGAGCGCTCTCGCCGGGCCCCGGCCCCGTGGAAAAAGGCCCCGGGAGCAAACCCGGGGCCTTTCCTCCCGCACTGCGGTTTTCCTCGTGCACTGGTCGTGGGGCGTTGGTTTTGCGCCCCACGCCTGCGCCGCTCGCTGGCTCAGCTCAGTACGGCCGCAGGCCGGGGAACACCGTGTACTCGCCCACGAGGCGGACGAGGGTGGGTCCGTAGGTGATGAGCACGATGACGACCGTCGCCGTCACCCAAGGCGTAAACCGGTCGAGCCAGCTCGGCATCTTGTCGCCGTCCTCGTACGGCTCCGCCAGCGGCACCTGCATGGCTTCCACCGACTTCTCCTTGGAGAAGAGCGTGCCAAACAAGGTGATGAAGAAGAAGATCCCGCTGAGGGTGAGGCACACGCCGCCGATGGCCGTCATCCAAGCCGGCATGGTCCACTCGGCCAAGAAGTACGGCGCGGAACCGAGCGCCGTGCGCCGAGGCGCGCCCGAGATGCCCATCCAGCTCATGCCGCGGGACATGACCAGCATGCCAAAGAACCACAGCCACGGCTGCCACTTGGCCAGACCCGGGCTAAACAGCTTCTTGCCCGACAAGTACGGCACCAGCCAGTAGGAGACGCCCATAAAGGTCAGCGC
>LZRQ01000007.1 GCA_002159155.1 Firmicutes bacterium ZCTH02-B6 | reverse complement strand
ATCGTCGACCAGCTGGCCTCGGACTCACTGCCGCCGATCATGAGCCCGAGGACCTCACGGTAGCCGTCCTCGTTGACGCCGGTGGCCAAAAGGCCGCTCTGGCTGCGCACTCGGTCGTCGTCGCGGATGCGCAGGACGACGGCGTCAAGCTGCACGAAGGGAAAGGTGCGGTCACTCAGATCGCGCTGGTTCCAGGCACGGACGACGAGGTCCAGCCGTTTGCACAGATCCGACACCGTCGACTTCGAAAAGCTCACGCCGCAAAGCTCCTCGGTGATGCGTGCCACCTTGCGTGTCGAGACCCCGTTGATCACCATCTCCATCAACGCCAGCACCAGCGCCTGCTCGCTCCGCTGATACCGCTGAAAGAGCTCCGGCGAAAACTCACCCTCACGGACCTGGGGCACCCGCAGGGTAAGGGTGCCGACACGGGTCACCAGCTTCCGCGGCTTATAGCCGTTGCGGTAGCCCCGGCGCTGCTCCGTCCGCTCGTACGGCCCGGCGCCCAGGGCTTCGTCCCGCTGCGCTTGAAGGATCTGGTTCAGCACCTGCTGCAGCAGCTCGGCCAACCCCCGGTCATTGCCTGAAAAAAGTTTGTGCACGACGGCTTCGTCCACGGTAACCTGGTATTGGGTCATCGCTCTCACCCCGTAGTCGGTTGGTTTCGTCACCAAGCCCACTACCGGGGAGCGATGGCCTTTCCTCTCATTCAGGCCTTTTTACACTTGTGATTGAGGTCAAGCCGGAATCTGTGTTCGGTCTTGCTCACAGGGCGGCATCTCCCCCTCGGGCACGAGGAGCGCCCGCAGCAGCGTGTCCCAGTCGCGGCGGTGCTGCCGCAGCACATTGAGTTGCCAGCGTTTCGTGCGTAGCGTCTTTGGGCGCGCGTGCCGGTACCGTTCACCCGTGAGCAGCATGCGCCAGGCCACGATCAGCAGCTTCCGGGCCAGTGCCACGACGGCGCGCTTGTGGCCAATCTGCCGTCGCTTACGCTGATAGAACGCACCCAATGGACCCCGGTCAAAGCGGGCCAACGTGTTGGCGGCTTCGACCAGATACGTCCGTAGCAGGGCGTTGCCGTTCTTGCTGATGTGACCATGAAAGCACGTTTCTCCGGACTGGTGTACGGATGGGTCGAGCCCCGCATAGCGCGCCACCTGCTTGGGGCTCCGAAAGCGTCGTGCATCGCCCAATACAGCCCAGATGACTGCGGCGGTGATGGGACCGACACCGGTCAGGGTCAGCAGCACCCTGGCCTCAGGAATGCGGGCCAGGCGTTCGGTGACCTCGGCATCGAAGGCATCGCGTTCTTCCTTGGTGCGCTGCCACTGGCGCAAGGCACTGAGTACGATTACCCGGTCAGCGGCCGACATCGCCTCCAGCAGGGCGGGATCAAGATGACGGTCAAGATCCGCACCACGGGGCAGGTGCTGGTCGTAGCGCCGCAACACGGCGCGGATCTGGTTGCGTAGACGCGTCATCTGAGCCGACAGGCGCTCCCGATAGCGCAGCAGCCGCCGCAACTCCCGCACCGGCTGCGGCGGCACCCAGACGGTCGGCAGTGTACCCATCGCCAGCATCTTCGCCAGCCGGGCGGCGTCGTCCGTATGCCGCCCCGAGCCGAGCCGGCGCAGCGCCACCGGATTCGCCAGCAGGACCTCGCCCACGTGCGGCGAAAGCCGGTCGTACACCTCGAAGGCATTCCCGGTTACCTCGAGCGCCACCCGGCAATCGGGACCGACCGTCTGCAGGAACCGGTCCCAGCCCGCCGCGGTGTTGGGGAACCGGGAATGCTCTTCTTTTTGCTCGATCGGCAGCCATTCGCAAACGTGGACGTACCGGGCGTGCAGGTCGAGCCCTAGATACCGTGGCATCGCGTCCTCTCCCCTCAGGCCGTCTCGGAGCGCGGGGCGGTCGTGGTGCAGCGTGCGTGCATACACTTGTCCGGGCTCACGGGGCACGCCCCGGGCCCATGTGGGCGGTGCGCAGGAGGGGGCCGATCCAAACACCACAACGAGCTCAACGGCCCATGTAAAAACCCGGCGCACCCTCCTGCCTGCGCTCCGCTGCCGCCTCCGCCCACGGACTCGATCCCGCCTTGGCCAAGGCAGCACCGAACTCCTGGCGGCCTGGCTTGACCTCAATCATGCCAACACCTACACCGTCGACGCCGAGGGACGCCGCCACTACTCGCACCGGTCCACGTACCAGGGCGAGGTGCGGGTGGTCGCTGTGGGGGGGGCCGGGCGGAGTCCGGGGCCGGTACGCCGTAAGTCGCCGGATTCAGCCCAGCAGGCTGTGGACCATCAACCCCACCGTCAGCGCGAGGCCCGTGCTGGTCAGCGTGCCGACGAGAAAGTACTCCGCGTGCTCGCGGATCATCTCGAAGCGCGCGACGCTCTTGGCGGCCAGCACGAAGCCGACGGCCGCCACCTGGCCGTGCAGCGTAAGGGTAAGGATAATGAAGCGTTCCAGGTTGCCAGGCGCCCCCAGCGATACATGGGCTCCTGGTCCAGCGCGGCGGCGGCTTCCCGGTGGACGGCGGGTTTGGTCTCCCTGCGTCCCGTAAGGTAGTCGTCGAGGCCCAGGGCCGCCCGCGTGATCACCGTCCCCGAGCCCCACACGAACACGTAGGC
>LZRQ01000006.1 GCA_002159155.1 Firmicutes bacterium ZCTH02-B6 | reverse complement strand
CGGTTCAGAGCTTAGCCGCTGGAATAAAGGAAGGAAGGCTCACCGGCTGGAGCAGGCGGACCACGAGGGCCGGCGCGCCGGGCAAGTGCTGGCCAACGGCGTCATCGCGGCGTTGGCCGTGGGCGCCGGCGCGCTCTGGCGGATGCCCGCATGGTGGGCTGCCTTTGGCGGCGCTGTCGCCGCTGCCACCGCGGACACGTGGGCGACCGAGTTTGGCGTGCTCGCCCGGCGCGCGTACCTGATCGTAAGCCTCGCGCCAGCTCCGCCCGGGCGTTCTGGGGCGGTCTCGGGACAAGGAACTGCCGCCGGCGCGTTGGGCGCCGCCAGCGTGGCCGCCCTGGTCGCGGCTGGAGGGGTTTGGGGTACCCCCGCGGGCCCTGGGGGCGCGCTGGTCGCGACTTGGCCGGCGGTGGCTGTAGCGGGAACTTTGGGTGGAATCGCCGGGATGTTGATGGACAGCGTCCTCGGGGCGACCGTGCAGGAACGGTTTTTCTGCCCCGCCTGCGGGCGGGAGACCGAGCGCCCCGTACATCGCTGCGGTGCCCGCACGGTGCGGGCAGGTGGCTGGCCCGGTGTCAACAACGACGTCGTCAACTTGTGTGCCACGTTGACCGGGGCACTGGTCGCCGCCCTCTTGTACCGGCTCCTGGCGTAACCAGCGCGCCGTCCGGCGGCACCGTCGGCTCATCCCAACAAGGCCTGGGTGCCTGTGGCCGGGTTTCATCGCACAACGACCGCGGCTTCCGGGCTGCGCAGGCTCTCATAACCCTGGTTATTTACGGCCGTAACGACGTAGTACAAGCCTGTACCCGTCTCGAGGTTCTCTTCCGCCATGGGCGGCGTGTCCACCGCGGTGGTCGTGCCCGCGTCCAGCTCCATGAGCAGCTCGTAGCGGGCCAGTGCGCCCAAACGGCGGTAGACGCGGTAACCGGTGACGCTAGGATTTGGCACGGCCGTCCACTCCAGGAAAACAACCCCGTCTTGCCACGTGGCGGACAGGCCCGCCGGCGCCGGCGGCGGACCGACGGGGCCGGTCTCAATGACGACGGCGCCCGTGCCTGGTTTCCAGTACAACGCGGCCGTCTTGCCGGGCAGGACGGTCAGCGGCAGCCAGTAGCCCGCGTAGACCATCTTGTACGCGTGGAAGCTGTCGGTATAGAAGTCCACCTTGAAGTCGTAGCTCCCTGGACTGAGGCTCAGGCGTGTTTGAAATTGGGCGGTCCCTTCGAGCCGGTCCAGGTTGTAGGTGTTGCCGCCGATATGCAGCCGGGCTTTGTACGATTGGGTCTCGAGCGTCAGCCCGGCAATGTCGATGGTCACATCCAACGTTCCAGGGCGCGGCGCGAGAGGGACGGATACCGTCGTCGTTTCGTTCTCGTTGATCCAGACACTGCCGGAGCCGGAATAGATCGCGTCCCCGGCCGCGTCCCGGACGACAATGTCCACCTGCCAACGGCCGATATAGAGGTTGTCGATGGTAATGGTTGCCGCTTCCCCATCCATGGGTCGCCGTTCTTGTAGTAGCTGGCGGTCCTGGGTAAGGGTCACTTCGAGTTCGTAAGGTGCCGGCAGCTCCGCGGGAAGCGCAATGCCTGATGCGGTCGCCAGGCTGGCGATGATCGCCATGCGCCCGGTGGCCGGAGGCTTGAGCTCGGGGAAGGGAGAGCCGCAACCTGCGGCCAAGACGGACAGAGCTGCCAGGAGCGCAACGGTGCGCCGCGTCTTGCGTGTGGAAACGGCCATGACGATCGCCTCCGCTGTCAAAATGCCGGGAACGGTTGTCGCACTGCCGCAGACGGTGGTGAGGCCAGTGTAGGGCCCGAAAGGGGCGGGTCGCCACCCGCGAAAGGGTTGAAAACGGGGAGGCCGGTGGTCTTGACCGCAGGTCAGCGCAGCGTCTGGCAGGCGTCGCCGTTGACTGGCAACCGCTGGCACACTATACTTACAATTACAGGCGACCCAGACTGCTGGGGCCAAAATTCCCCCGTCCGGACGGCCGCTGCCGTTCGCGCAGCGGTTTCCCCACCTGTGGTCCGAGGCCAGAGGGAGCCGACCGCTACCGATGACCGCCAGCCCGTTGGCCCGCGGCCTGCGCAAAGGCTTGGAAACGACCTGGATTTTGGCCAAGGCCATCGTGCCCGCCTACGTGGCCGTGTTTTTCCTCGCGAAAACGCCTATCCTCGACGCCGTCAGCCGGCTGGCCGCGCCGCTTTTGGCTTTTGTCGGCCTGCCGGGCGAGGCCGCGCTGCCTTTGTTGCTGGGGATGGTGGTGAGTCTCTACACCGGCATCGGGGCGCTGGCGCCGCTGGAGCTGGGCGTCAAGGAGGCGACCATCATCGCGGTCATCCTCAGCGTCGCCCACAACTTGCCCGTTGAGACAGCGGTGACGCGCCAGATCGGCGTTTCCACCTGGTTCGCGCTGGCGGTGCGGCTCGGCCTCGCCCTCTCGCTGGCCCTGCTGATGCATCTTGTTTGGAGGGTGTAGCCATGGCCGCGGTACTGCAAGCGCTGTGGGAGGCGTGCAAAGGCGCGGGCACGACGGTGCTGAGCATGGCGGTCATCGTTGTCCCGCTCATGGTGGCCGTCGAATACTTGCGGGAGTGGCGGCTGTTTGATCGCTTGTCGGAGCGGCTGGCGCCTGGGGCCGGTCGGTTAGGG
>LZRQ01000005.1 GCA_002159155.1 Firmicutes bacterium ZCTH02-B6 | reverse complement strand
TACCCATCACCGAGGCAGGCCGCACCCGGTCGGGCGGGCTATCTCGGCTGATGCACCGGGTCATCTCTGGCGCTACTGGCTGACACACCTCGGACCGGCTTCGTGCCCCAGAGGGCTTGACTCAGACGGCTACGTTTGCAGCCGTTGCCTTCTCGCCGGTTTTGTGGTATCCTAAGAACCGCCGCAAGGCATCGGGGCGTGGCGCAGCTTGGTTAGCGCGCTACCTTGGGGTGGTAGAGGCCGTGGGTTCAAATCCCGCCGCCCCGACCAACGCAAAAGCCCACCGGAAGCCAATCTCCGGTGGGCCTTATTCTTGCTGATTTCCCTGGGAAAGCCGATTGGGGAAATCAAACGGGAAATCACCCACCCTTCCCGTGTTTCCTCCGGTACTCCTTGTATTGCTCCAGGGCCTCGGCCTGCAAGGTGGGGAAAAGGTGCTGGTACCTGTCCGCGGTCGTCTCTATGGACGCGTGCCCGAGTCGTTCGCTGATAATCTTCGGGTGGACGTTTGCGGCCATTAAGAGGCTCGCATGAGTGTGCCGTAAGGCGTGGAAGTTGATCCGCGGCACCCCCGCCTTGGCGCAGAGGGGATAGAGGTACCTGTTCCGCAGGTTAGAGGGGGAAGGGGGCGTGCCCCTCTCGGTGGCGAACACAAGACCCATATCCTGGTATCGTTCCCCCTCGATCTCCTTAATCTCGTCCTGCTCCTCCTTGTGCTGGCGCAGTACAGCTACTACGTCATCGTCGAGACTCACCGCGCGGATAGAGCTTTTCGTCTTCGTCTTGTGGAGGACGTAGAGAACGCCCCGGTCCAAGTCAACATCGGACCACCGCAACTGCAGCGCTTCGCCGAGTCGCAGGCCAGTATAGGCGAGGGTGTACAGCAGGGCATAAATGCGCGTGCCCTTCGCGGTTTCCAAGAGCCTGTCTAGCTGCTCCTGCGTGAGGACGGTAATTTCTGGGTCTTCGACCCTTGGCGGCGTTGCGTTCTTAGCGGGGTTCTGCTTAATAATGCCGTCGGCCTTTGCCTTGGACAGCGCGCTCAAAAGGATGGTGTGAATCTTCATGATGGTTGCTGGGGAAAGCTTGTCCTCAAGCGAAGAGTAGAACCTGTCGATAGTGTTGGAGTCCAGCTTCTGCAAGCGTATATGCCCCAGCGCTGGAATAATGTGCTTGTTGACGTTCACCTCATAGATGGCATGGGTGCTCGGGCGCAAGGCGCGCCTTGCCGTCGTGTCCAGCCACTCGCGCAGGTACCCTGCCACCGTCTCCTTGCTCGGTGGTGTGTAGGTGCCGTCCTGACGTTCTGCCTCCAGCTTCGCCTTGAACTTCTTGGCGTCTCGAAAGGTACCCGTGAAAGTGTGCTTATCGGTTTTGACCACACGCTTGCGTTTGCCATCGGGCGTCTCAACCCACTTGTCGCCCGCGTACACCAGGATGCGCCAAACGTCGTTTCCGTCCTTGTCCTTGCCGCGGTACTCGATGCCCTGGAAACTCTGTCCGGGGCGGAGCTCGCGACCGTCAACGCGGACAACAGGCACGTCAGCAGCTACGCGCTTTGTCGCCATCAACTGCCGCCCCCTCCGTGTCTCCGCGCTCCACGTGCTCACGGTACAGATTAAGCGCTTCTTCTACGATGTGACGCAGCTTGACGTGTCGCCGCGCCGCTTGCAGGCGAAGCCAAAGGTGCAATTCCTCCGGGATTTGCACGTGAAGGTTAGTCAGCACCAGCGCGCCCCCTTGGCTGCCGCTGTTTGTTGTATTGTCCAACGCAACAAAGGGATTGTCAAGGCAGGATGCTCCGCATTTGTGGACGTTTTAGAGGCTTTCTGACGGGCGATTCAGGGCGGGGCGGTATCCGATACGTCCGCGGTCCCTTCGGCGGCTCCTAGGGCCTGCAAATTGCTCTGATGCGATTCTAGCGTGCGGTTGTACGCGATATTTCCGATAGTCTGATTGTAGCGTTGTGACGAAGGACGTTATCGATTGATATCGGATGTTATCACCCGTCAACGATATACGAATAACGATATACGAATAACGAATAACGAAATACGATCTAATGTGCGTTCGTCCGCTGGCGCGGACGAACCAGTCGGGGGTTCTTCTTGTCCCGCGGAAGAACGCAAGCGCGGATTGCCCGCCCCACTCTCCCCGGCGAAAACAGCTACCGTCGGTTGGCGGAACAGTCTTGCCCGTGTAACGCATTTACAACCTATTAGACGGGCGATGTTTGATAGGGAATACTATGGCCCGGTTGCGAGTGTGGCAAGCCAACGGAGGCTCGGCCCGGGCAGCCTACCTGCACGGGAAACCCCAGCCGCCCCTGAAGGTGTCATCCCGGTGGCTCCAGCGGCTGCGTGAGGAGGTCGAGACGGGACGGCTGCTGCCCGCTGAGACCCTAGGGAATCTTCCGGCTCTGAGGGGACACCGTACACCCCTCACGCGAGCCTTGCGTGCACTGTCCCAATTGACCGCCGTCTGACCGGGACCAACGGTGAGGTCGGGAATCTATCCTCCTCCGTGCGACAGTGGCTTGACGCCATCCGACCTCCGCCCAGGGCTTGACACCCACACACAACATATGGTAGCATGAGCACCACTAAGACACTATATATAGCGATGGTGCGCCGCCTGTCCGACAGGGCAGGGCCGGGCGGGATCGTCCCGCCCG
>LZRQ01000004.1 GCA_002159155.1 Firmicutes bacterium ZCTH02-B6 | reverse complement strand
GCACCATCCGGGGGCCCGTCGTCGGTGCCATCCTCTTGAGCCTGGCGCCGGAGATGTTCCGCTTTGTGCTGGACTACCGGCTGCTGGTGTACGGCGGGCTGCTGGTCGTCATGATGCGGCTGCAGCCGGCGGGGCTGCTTGGGCGCGGGAGTTTCCTCGTGCGGTTGGGCCAGCGGCTGCTGGGGCGCCGGGAGACCGCGCCGGTTCCTTGAGGGAGGCGTGCGGGCATGCCGTTGTTGGAAACGCGAGGGCTGTGCAAGTCCTTTGGGGGTCTGAAGGCCGTCAACAACGTGAGCATCGCCGTGGAGGAAGGCGAGATCCTGGGGATCATCGGGCCCAACGGAGCGGGCAAGACGACTTTGTTCAACACCATCTGCGGCGTCTACCGGCCCGACGCGGGTCAAGTCATGTTTGCCGGGCAGCCCATCCACGGCTTGCGCCCCAACCGGATCGCGCGCTTGGGGATCGGCCGCACCTTCCAGGCGTCCCGGCCCTTCCGGGGGCTTTCGGTGGAGGACAACGTCCGGGCCGCGTACGGAGTCCGGTTTCACAAGAGCTGGCGCACCTTGTGGGGCGCTCACCGGGCGGACGCCGCACGCCGGCGCGCGAGGGAGTTGCTGGAACAGGTGGGGCTCGCCCATGTGGCCGGGATGGAGGCGGGCCAGCTCAGCCTGGGCCTGCAGCGACGTCTTGAGATTGCCAGGGCGTTGGCCCTCGAGCCGCGCCTATTGATGCTCGACGAGCCGGCGGCCGGGATCAGCCACGAGGAAGGGCTGCAGCTTATGGACCTGGTGCGGCGCCTGCGGCAGCAGGGCGTCACCGTAGTCTTGATCGAGCACAACATGCAGATGGTCATGAACCTGTGCGACCGGTTGGTGGTGCTGAGTTACGGGGAGGTCATCGCCGAGGGCAAGCCCGCCGACATCGGACGCCACCCGGCCGTCATCGAGGCGTACCTGGGGAAGGAAGTCGCCCATGCTTGAGATCAAAAATCTCCACGCCGCCTACGGCGAGGCCAAAGTGCTGCATGGCGTCAGCCTGACGGTGAACAAGGGAGAACTGGTCACCGTCATCGGCGCCAACGGTGCGGGCAAGACCACCATGATGAAATCGATTCTCGGCCTCGTGCCCCGGGTCCAGGGGGAGATCCGCTGGGAAGGGCGCTCGCTCCTGGAGCTCCGCCCATGGGAACGGGCGGCGGCGGGCATCGCCTACGTTCCCGAAGGCCGGCGCGTGTTCCCCGAACTCACGGTGGAGCAAAACCTGCGCATGGGGGCGTACACGGTCCGCGACCAGCGGCAGGTGCAGGCTGGGTTGGAGGACGTGTACGCGCTCTTTCCCCGCCTCGCCGAGCGGCGGCGGCAGCGGGCCGGATCGTTGAGCGGCGGCGAGCAGCAGATGCTCGCCATCGGCCGGGCCCTCATCAGCCGGCCGCGCCTGCTTCTGATCGATGAGGTTTCCATGGGGCTCATGCCCATTATGGTGGAGCGGGCTTTTGAGATCATCCGGACGCTGCACCGGCAGGGCATGACGATCTTGCTGGTGGAGCAAAACGCTCGCCAGGCCTTGGCGGTGGCCGACCGGGGCTATGTGCTGGAGTTGGGCCGGATCGTGCTCGAGGGCACCGTGGCGCAACTGCAGCAGGACCCGGGCGTGCAAGCCGCCTACCTGGGCCTGGGCACGGGGGGGCGCGCCGGCGATGGCGGCGGAGCTTGACGACAACCGCAAGCCTGTCGAGGAAACCCGCCAGCCCACAGCGGACCTGCTCATCCACAGTGCGGCCGAGTTGGTGACCGTCGCCGGCGCGAGCCATGCGCCCAAGCGCGGCCGGGAGCTCGGGGACATCGGCATCATCCGTGACGGCGCGGTGGCGGTCGCACGGGGGCGCATCGTGGCCGTCGGCACGACCGGCGAGGTGCGGGCCGCGGTCCACATTGGGCCTGAAACCCACGTGATCGACGCGAGCGGCAAGACCGTCATGCCCGGTTTCGTCGATCCCCACACGCACCTGGTGCACATGGGCAGCCGCGAGTTTGAGCTGGGCATGCGCTTGAGCGGGCGGACGTATCTTGAGATTCTCCAGCAAGGCGGCGGCATTCTCAACACGGTGGCGGCGACGCGGCGGGCCACCCTCGCGCAGTTGGTGGAGGGCGCGCGGCGGCGGCTGGACGTGATGCTCGCCCACGGGACGACCACGGTGGAGGCCAAGAGCGGCTACGGTCTCACCACCGAGAGCGAGCTGCGCATGCTGCGGGCCGTGCAGCAGCTGGCCCAGGAGCACCCGGTGCGGCTGGTTTCAACTTTCATGGGGGCCCATGCGGTGCCCGCTGAAGACCGGGACGACCCGGAGCGGTTTGTGCAGCGGGTCATCGACGAGATGATCCCCGCGGTGGCGGCCGAGGGGCTGGCCGAGTTTTGCGACGTATTTTGCGAGGAAGGCGTCTTTACGGTGGACCAGTCCCGCCGGATTCTCGAGGCGGGCAAGGTGGCGGGTCTCCGGCCCAAGGTCCACGCGGACGAGATCGTCTCCTTTGGCGGGGCGGAGCTGGCGGCGGAAGTGGGCGCCATCAGCGCCGATCACCTCGTCCATGCGTCGCAAGAAGGCATCCGCCGCATGGCGCAAACCGGCGTCGTGGCGGTGCTCTTGCCGGCGACGAGCTTGTTTTTGATGAGCCAGAAGTTCGCACC
>LZRQ01000003.1 GCA_002159155.1 Firmicutes bacterium ZCTH02-B6 | reverse complement strand
GTGTGGGTCAAGACCAGCGGTTTCGGTTCCGGAGTGGCTCCGCCCGTTGCCGTTCCAGCAGCGCCAGCGGCCGCCACGGCGGTCGGCTGGAGGAGGGTGTCCGCTGGCGCCGGCCCCGCGTCGGCTGCCACCGAAGCCTGAAGCGCTGAGTCTGCGCCCGCTCCGGCCACCGCGAGCTGTGATTCGACCACTTCCGCGTCGCCGGTGAAGTCGGTCCGGCCTCGCATGAACCATTCCTCATCCGCCGGGCCGCCAAAGCCCAGGGGCTGGGCGCTTTCCCCGCCCAGCAGTGAGGCCATGGCCACCAAGCCGAGCAGAAACAGGACGGTCGCGTGGCGCAGTGGCTTACCCACCCGGCACCCTCCAATGCTTCATCTGATGCGGTTGCCAGTAACTGCTAACTGGCGAGGTTCAACGCCTTGTGGACAGATCCCTGCTGCGCCGGGTGGAAAAATCCCAGGTAGCCCCCGCGATGTCTCCCTGTCATGCACGGGCGCTTTCGGCGAACGGGGAATGCAAAACGAGCTCGATAAACTCGGCGTTGTTCTTGGTGTTGGTGAGCCGCTCGATGAGCAGGTCGGTCGTTTCGGCGGTGCCCAGAGAGCCCAAGAGCTTGCGCAGGACGTACATGGTCTCCAGTTCGCGTTCGGACAACAACAGCTCTTCCTTGCGGGTGCCCGACTTGTAAATATCGATGGCAGGGAAGATGCGCCGCTCCGCCAAGCGACGGTCCAGATGCAACTCGCAGTTGCCGGTGCCCTTAAACTCTTCGTAGATGACGTCGTCCGCCCGGCTGCCCGTCTCCACCAACGCCGTGGCGATGATGGTCAGGCTGCCGCCTTCTTCGATGTTGCGGGCGGCGCCGAAAAACCGCTTGGGCCCCCGAAGCGACGCCGGGTCGACACCGCCCGTGAGCGTACGCCCGCTGGGCGGGACGACCAAGTTGTAGGCCCGGGCGAGGCGCGTGATGCTGTCCAAGAGAATCACGACGTCGCGCCCGTGCTCCACCAGCCGCTTGGCCCGTTCCAAGACCAGCTCGGCGACGCGCACGTGATTGTCGGGCGGCAAGTCAAACGTGGAGGCGATAACCTCGCCGTCCACGGACCGCTGCATATCCGTGACCTCTTCGGGCCGCTCGTCGATGAGCAGCACGATCAGATCGATCTCCGGATGATTCATGGAGATGCTGTTGGCAATCTTCTTGAGGACGGTCGTCTTGCCCGCCTTGGGAGGCGCCACGATCAACGCCCGCTGGCCTTTCCCCAGGGGAGCGATAATGTCAATGAGGCGGGTGGCCACGTCCTTTTGGCCTTCCACCTCCAAGCGGATGCGCTCGTCGGGATATACCGGCGTGAGGTCATCAAACGCTGCCCTCCTCATGGCCTGCTCAGGGTCGAGCAAGTTGACGGCGATAACCTTGAGAAGGGCGTAGTAGCGCTCGTTGTCTTTGGGCTGCCGCACCTGGCCGAGCACCACGTCGCCCGTGCGCAGGTGGAAGCGCCGGATCTGCGACGGCGAAACGTAAACGTCCTCCTGGCTCGGCGTGTACCCGGCTACCCGCAGAAATCCGTACCCGTCGGGGAGGATCTCCAGGATGCCCTGTGTAAACAGCAGTCCGTCCTTTTCCGTTTCCTTGCGCAAGATCTCCATGATTAAGGTGTTCTTGCGCATTTTGCTGTACCCGGCGATCTCCAGCTCGCGTGCAATTTCCTGCAGCTCGCTGGTGGTCTTCGCCTGCAGCTCGGCGATGTTCATGCCGAATTCCTCCTCGACACGACTCAATGCGGGCACAAAGACTCCCGGATGAAGGGGTTACGCTCCGCACGAAGGCCTACGCACTGGGGACTCCCGAAGAATGTCTGGTTTGACAGGGCAATTCACCTGATATGCACGAGCCTGTGATCTGCATGAGCATGCAATGGCAGGAATACAGCGGGCGCGGCTCCGCCGGGACGTTCACTTCGCTGCTGGCGCACGAAATCCTCCCGCGCCAGCAGCGATTTCTTCCAATCTTATCCACCAATATGGTACGAAGGGCAGCGCCCGCAACAAAAGTATGAGGAGCGAGTGGGGCGGTTTATTCCCTGCCCTCTTCCTGCAGGTTGCGCTGGAAGTCTTCTGGGCTGACGCTGTCGAGGAACCGGCGGAACTGCTCCATCTCGTCGTCACTGCGCTTGTTGCTGATGACAGCTCGCGCCGCCACTTCCTCGCTCACGTAGATGGGTGCATCCGCCCGCAAGGCAAGAGCGATAGCGTCGCTCGGCCGGGCGTCCACATCCAGCTGGCCCTTTTCCGTCCGGAGCTGGATCCGGGCGTAGTAGACTTCCTCCTTGAGATCGCTGATGACAACGCGCTCCACCTTGGCCCCCAGCAGATCCAGCACGTTCTTGAGGAGATCATGGGTCATGGGGCGCTGCGGCTTGTTGCGCTCCATCTCCGCGCTGATGGCTTGCGCCTCGGCGGGACCGATGAGGATGGGGATGAAGCCGGATTCTTCCATATCCGTGATCACGACCACGGGGATGAGCGTGTTCTGGTCCAAGCCGACGACCTTGACCTTCATCCTGACCACGGCTTCTCTCACCCCTCGGCGCGCTTTGGTCTTATTATATCAGACGCCACCGCCTTATTCTACAGGCTTGCCGACGGGGAGCCGTCGGCGGCTCAGAGCCGCACCGACAAAACCGCTAAACAAGGGGTGCGGC
>LZRQ01000002.1 GCA_002159155.1 Firmicutes bacterium ZCTH02-B6 | reverse complement strand
CATCGAGGCCATCTGAGGACCGGGAGGCGGCGCCGTGGCGCGCAGGGCCGTTGGCATCGAAGTCAATGAGGAGGTCATCCGAATCGTCGTGCTCCGGCGGACCCGCCGCGGGCCCGTTGTCGAGGCCCGCGCGGCGGTGAGCCACGGGGGCGCTGTGGAACCGTCCGGCGTCGTAACGGACACGAACGGCTATCTCCACGCCTTCCAGGAAGCCTTGGAGCGGGCCCGCGCCGGGCGGCTGAACTTGTGCATCGCAGTCGCTTCCCAGCACATGGACGTGCGGGAGCTTGAGTTGCCGATCATGCCCCAGCGGGACCTGGAGCACGCCATCCGCTTTGAGCTGGCCAATGTCACGCGGTTTGGCACCGGTGAGGACCTGGCTTTTGACTACGTCTCCCTCCCCGGAGATCAGCAGCGGGGCCGACGCCGTTTGTTGGCCCTGTCGGCCCCCCGGCGGGTGGTGCGGAGCTTTCTTGACCCGCTCTACGCGGCCGCGATTTATCCGGAAGTCTTGGAGATGGGTCCTTTCGCCCTGCCGTGGGTGTGCCCGCGGGAGGGCGGAGTCTGTTACCTGCACACCGGCGCCGCCGGGGCGTACGTGCTGATCCTCGAGGCGCAGGAGTTCCGGCTGGCGCGCCGGGTCAACGTAGACCTCACGCCTTTGGTGCGGCCAGCCGTCGACAACGCCCAGGGCCCGGCGGCCCCGGGGGCCGATCCGTTGGCGGTCAAAAGCTTTGAGGAGCTGGCGGTCAACCTGGAGCGCACCTTGGACTTTCACCGGGTGCGCCGCCGCGCGGCCCAGGTTGCGGAAGTGGTGGACGGCGTCGTGGTGTCCGGTGACCTGGGCCGGGATCTGCAGTTCGTGCGGGACTTGGAACAGCGCCTCGGGATTCCCGTCACGCCGGCGGACCCCATCGTCGGACCGGGGGATGCCCGCGCGTTTGGAGACGAGGCGCCCGTGTACGCCCTGGCGTGCGGCATGGGCGCGAGGGGATTGGCGACGCTGTGATCGGGTTTAATCTCGTGCCGCCCAATTTGCGCCACCGCAGCCGGACCGCCGTCAATTGGCTGCGGGTCGGTACCATCTTTGCCGCGGCGCTGACGGTCGTCGTGGTTTCAGGAGCGGCGTTTAATTGGCTGAGCCTGGGTTTTTATCAGGATGAGCTCGCGCAGCAGCAGGCCCAGGTCTTGCGGGCGGATATCCTGGAGCGGCAAGTGCGGGACGTGCGCCGGGAAAACCAGGCGCTGGCGCGTGAGATAGATCAGTTGCCGACCGTGGCGGGTCAGGGACAGACCGCGGCGATGGCCACGTTTCTGCTGGAGCTCTCGGCGGCCGCGAGCGACGAGATCTTGCTGGATTTCATCGAGTACACCCGAGGCGGAGACTGGGTCATCGGCGGCGTCGGCGCCGCTCCGCACGCGGTCGCGGCGTTCTTCGAAACCGTCAGCGGTCTTGTGGGGGTGCAGGAGGCGGCGCTGGCGCAGTTGCGCTACGCCGCGGGGGAGGAGAGCAGCCTGCGCCGGTTTGAGCTGCGAGTGAAAGGGCAGGCGGGGGTGGCGCAGCGATGAGGGGGCTTTCGGGCACGGGCGCGGGGGCATCAGGGCGGCACCCGGCGCCGGCAACGGCGCGCATGGGCTTTGGCACCCGCCTGCTCGGGTTTTTTCGCACGGGCTCGGAGGGGGCAGGCGAGCCCGGCCGACGGCGCCGGCTGCTGAGCATCTTGCTCGTGGTTTACTTGGTGCTGCTGGCCGCTGGCGCGGCGGCTATAAACGTGCCGCTTTTCAGCCGCCAGGCGGCTGCCCGGGAGCAGGTTGAGCAGGAAGCGCGGCGCATCGCCGGCATGCAGCGGTCTATGGTGGAGCTGCAGCAGGAGCTGCTTCGCCGGGAGCACCTGCTCGAGGAGTTGGCGGTGCGTTACCGGGCGCTGCCTGGGGCGGCCGATTTGCCGATCGCGATGGACGAGCTCCGGAGGCTACCGGCGTTGACAGGCGGATCGGTCTCGGGTGTTGACTACTCCGAGCCCCGCTGGTCGGGCAACAGCGGTCAGCTGGAAACGCGGGCGGCGTTCGCGGGTTCGTGGCCCCAAGGGCTGGCCTACATTGCCGCCCTGGACGCGGCCTTGCCGGCCAGTGCTGTGGAGCGGCTCACCGTCCGCCTCAACCGACAGCCGGGGAGAGTCACCGTCGACTTAAGCTTATCGGTGGCCGTCATAAGGGAGCGGCCGCAGGACAAGCCCGCGTGGGATGCGGCCGCTGCCCGGGCGCGGGCGGAGGTCGCGGCGAAGAACACGGCAGTGAACGGCTTTCCCTTTACGCCCGGCGCGGTGCTCTGGCAGTCGGGTTGGTCCGCAGGCCTCGGCTTGCCTGAGCTGCGGCTGGCTGGTATCGTCCGCCAGCAGAACGGCGCCACGCTGGCCCTGCTGGTGTATGACGGGGAGGCCCAGCTCGTGCGGCCCGGCAGCCGCCTCGGCGAGGTGGAAGTGGTGGCGGTGGAGGCGGACGGCGTGCTGGTGGCCATCGCGGGGCGGTCGTACAAGCTGCAGGTGGGCAAGGTGCCCCAGGCGCTGTAAGGCCCGGGAGCAGGCGGTTTTCGGCGTAACGGCGTTGGGTCCGGGAGGGGACGCGGATGAAGCGGGTGCTGGTGACGGCGGTTCTGTCCTGGTTGTTTTTTGCGGCGGGTGCAGCCTGGGGGCAAGCGGCCGGACCGAGTG
>LZRQ01000001.1 GCA_002159155.1 Firmicutes bacterium ZCTH02-B6 | reverse complement strand
TTCTCGGACGACACGCAGTTTGAACTCTGGGGTGTACTTTTTCTTCGGAGTCACGGGTCCATCTCTCTCCTCACCCATGACTCTACCCCATTAAGCAACTGTGTCCAAATCTGTTAGGGGGCCGTTGAGGGGCGGCTCATGCAAGTGGGTACGCCGCTGGAGATTTACCGCCGGCCGCAAAACACGTTTGTCGCCGGCTTTATCGGCAGCCCGCCCATGAACCTGGTGCCGTGCCGCATCGAACTGGCGCCGGAGCGGGCTCGGCTAGTGGTCGGACAGATGTGGGTGGACGTGACGCCGCTGCTGGCCGGGATCGCCAAGGCTTTCCCGGGAGGCGGCGCCGCGGTCCTGGGCATCCGGCCGGAGCACGTGCAAGTCGGACCGGCTGAGGAGGGCGCCTTGAACGGCGATCTGTATGCGGTCTCTCCTCTGGGAGATCACGTGGTGATCACCGTGCAGATGGGCGACCATCTGGTGTACGCCGTGCAGTACACCGACGAACCACCGGCGCTGCCGCCCAAGGTCGGGCTTAGGCTGCAGCTGCGCCGAGTGCACCTTTACCGCGACTCCGGGGAGTTGGCCTTTTCGGGCCTGGACAGCGAGCAAAAGGAGACGGTGGCGGGATGAATCCCACACGGGAGCCGGCCCGATTTGAGCCGGCCCGCTTTGCCCCGGGCGAGAAGCGCCTGGTCATAGAAGGCGTTGCGACGCCGGCGGACAGGGCGGCTTCGCCTTACATGTACTTGCCCTTTGTCGTGCCTGAGGGCACGGAAACCATCACTGTGCGCTACAGCTACGACGAGCGGGGCGTCATCGACATCGGCATGGTGGACCCAGAGATCGAACCGTTCCCGGCGCGCCGCGGTTTCCGGGGCTGGAGCGGTTCGGCCCGGCGAGAGTTTTTCATCGCCTGGGACGCGGCTACGCCCGGCTACATGCCGGGGGCGATCCAGGCGGGCGTGTGGCAGGTTATCCTCGGATTGCATCGGATCCCGGCCGACGGCTGTCCGTATCGGGTGGAGATTGTGCTGGACGAGCCCGTGGCTGTTCGGGAGGCGGGCGGTGCGTCAGGCGACGGGTCTCCTGTGCCAGCGTCGGCGGGCGCGGCCAGCCCGTTGGGCCTGCTGCTGGACACGGGGGCGGAGGATGACGCCGGGGCGCGGGCGCTCGCGGAGTTTCGGCGCCTCAGCGGCAAGGCGTGGCGGCGGGGCGACCTGCACAGCCACACGTACCACAGTGACGCCAAAGGGTCGCCTGAGGCGTTGGTCGCGGCGGCGCGGGCGCGGGGCCTCGAGTTTCTCGCCATTACGGATCACAACACCGCAAGCCACCACGCGTTTCTGGGCGCGTTGCAGCGTCCGGACTTCTTGGTCATTCCCGGGGAGGAGATCACGACCGATCGCGGCCACACCAACGTCTGGGGCGTTGACGGGTGGATCGACTTCAGGCTGCTGGGCGATGCCGACGTGGAGCTGCTGGTCAAGGAGGCCCACGCCCGGGGTGGCGTCATTTCCGTCAACCATCCCAAGCAGGGCGGCCCGCCGTGGACGTATCCGATCGTCGATGGGTTCGACTGCTTTGAGGCTTGGCAGATGCTGTGGCCCATCCACAACCGGGAAGCGGTGGACCTTTACGATTCGCTGCTGCGGCAAGGCCGGCGGTTGACGCTGGTCGGCGGCAGCGACTGGCACCATCCGGCGGATTATGCCGGGCCGTCGGGGTCGGCCTGGACCGAAGGCTGCAACATCGGCCACCCAACCACGTGGCTGGACCTCACCGAGTTGTCGGTGGACGCCGTGCTGGACGCCTTGCGGCGGGGAGCGGCGTTTGTCAGCGAGGCCCCGTCCGGGCCGATGGTGCAGGTGCGGGTCGGCGGCGTTGACATGGGCGGGAGCTTAACCGTGCGTTCGGGGGAGACCCCGGAAGTGGAAGGCCTTGTCGTGGGCGCAAGGGGCGACCGCGTCCGCTGGATCGGCAGCTCCGGCGTCTTGCGGGAGGCCGACATCGATGACGACGTTTTTGTCGACCGCTGGCAGCTGACCGAGCCGACCGCATACGTACGGCTTGAGGTGTACCGGCGGTTTGGCGAGGGCGGCGCCGGGGCGCCGGTAGAGCGAGTCAGGGCGCTGTCCAATCCCGTCTATCTCGCCCGCGCGGGCGTGTAGTGGACGCGCCGCGACAGGCGTATGGGCGGCGCGTCCACCGGTCGGGGCCAGCCGTTGACGATGGTCTGACGGCGGGCCGGCGGGACGGGAGGAATACTTTCCCGGGGCGCAGAAGGAATGGGACAATGACACATCAGTCTGACTGTTCACATACATGGATCGAACCGGTTCGACCACCGGTGGTGAGCTGAGAGTGAGCACGATTCGAGAAATCGCCAAGGCGGCCGGCGTCTCGGTTTCCACTGCGTCCCTCGCGCTGAACGGCGACCGGCGCGTTCGCCCTGAAACACGGGAACGCATCCTTAAGATCGCCCAAGAACTCAACTATCACCCGATGCGGGCGGCCCGCAGCCTCTCGAGCGGCCGTACGTGGACGTTGTACCTGCTCAATCCCTTGGTTGGGACGGACTTGTCCGCGGGCTTCTTTACCCGTTTTTCCACCGGCGTGCACCATTGGGCCGCCGAGCGGGGCTACAGCGTCGGCTTGTCCCTGGTCAAGGACGAGCAGGAGGCTGAGGAGGCCGCTCGCCGCATCGTCAACGAGCGGTGGGCCGACGGGCTCATCCTCGTCAACCCCACTACCGATGGGACGCTGTTTGCATGGCTGGGGGAAGTCAACTTCCCTCATGTGGTGCTGGGG